>PFGG01000042.1 GCA_002783405.1 bacterium (Candidatus Blackallbacteria) CG13_big_fil_rev_8_21_14_2_50_49_14
AGTGAAGGTATCTTCAGCGGTCTTCTTGTCCATGGGCTCAGAGAACTTCAGCACGAAGCTGGTTTTAGGGTCTACACCAGAGCCATTGCGGGCAGGGGTGACCATGATCACTTCAGGTTTGTCGCTCAAAGCATTGTAAGCAGCAGAGAAACCAGTCACGCTGCCGTCATTACCGAAGTCATAACGGTTGGCGTTGGGGTCGCCCTGTTTGTTAGATTTCAGTACTTCAACACGTTTACGGGTGGTGAAACCAGGCTTAGAAGCGATGATTTCAACCTGAACACCTGAAGGAGCGTTGTTGAAAGCATAGGTGCCACCAGCAGTGACTGTTTCAACATTAAAAGGAACCGATGCGTTCAAGGAACGTGCTTTGACCGTTACGCCATCAAGGGGAGACTGGGTATCATCGAATACTTTACCATTGAAAGTGGTGGTTTCAATAATAGAAATATCGCTGGTGGCACTGGGCAAGGGAGTTGCGGTGGGGCTGGCATTGGGATCTGTCGTAGGAACAGCGGTAGGCATCGCAGTGGGAGCAGCGGTAGGCATCGCGGTGGGTTCAGCACTGGGAGCTACGGAAGCGCTGGGAGCGACAGTGGGTTCAGCACTGGGAGCTACGGAAGCGCTTGCACTTGCGCTGGGGCTGGGGCTGGGGGTGGCAGTAGGAGCAGGGCCGCAAGCGACCATGGACAGAGTTGCTGCCAGGCCAAGACCCGTTGAGAGAATACGTTGCTTCGTCATTTTGTTAAGTCCTTTCGAAAAGAAAAACTGTATTTATATTTTTTAAAAAACATTTCAACTACTTAAGTAGACACACATGCAGAAAATAAGTTCCAAGTATTATAAAAATAATAAATTTAAAACAAATCAATTAAAAATTTAAAAATTTTTATTCGCAAAATACCCAGGAAAGTCTATCTATTCAGAATACCTGATTGGGTTCAAACTGCATAGGACTATATTTAGTAAATATTAAGAAATTTTATTTATTTTTGAATATTTTTAAAAATATATTTATTCAAAAATTTTATTTTCTTATTTTTTAACAAAAAATATAATATTTTTATTATTTTCTTACGTATAGATAACGCATAAAATGCACAATTCATACGGGATGAAAGGCAATGAAAGAAGGAAATCCAAATGCTCTGCAAACAAACATGTTAACCTGTTAAATATGGCAGAAAACACACAAAGAAACCCTCTTGAAGAAAAACTTCAAGGTGCCCTGAAAACCTGGCAAAATCAGGATCACACGGCGGCTTGCGCTCAATTGGAAACCTTAAACAAAGAATTCCCCCACCAACCTGAAATTCTTCATCTGTTGGGAGTGTTTCACTACAGTTTGAATCAAGCCGAGCAGGCAGAACCCCTCTTAGAAGAAGCTTGTATGCTTTGCCCTGACTACGACGACTTTTATTTTAATTGGGGAAATGCCTGTTTGGCTCTGCAAAAATGGGAAAAAGCACTGCATGCCTTTCGAAAAGCCGGCTCACTGAACCCCGATCTCCATGAGGCAGGGATCAAACAGGCTCAAATTTTAGAAGAACTCAAAATCTGGCCCATGGCTGAAATCCTTTGGCGGGATTTATTGCAAAAATTTCCCCAGGCCCCCGATTTAATCCTGAGTCTGGCACGCAACCTGGTTGCCCAAGACCAATTGCAGGAAGCCCGGAATTACTATCTTCAATTACTTCAGCAAACAGAAATACCCTCCTCTGTTCTGTTTGAAATCGGGCAATTCTGTATTTCAATACGCGATTATGAAAATGCTTTTCACTGCCTGAATCAAGCCCCTGGCGTTTTTCCTGAAACGGCCCAATACTACCATCAATTTTCAAGTGTGCTCTTTCAGCTCAAACAATTCCCCCAGGCCCTCAGTATGGGTCAGAAAGCATTGGAATTAGAACCCCAAGCAGCAGAAAGCTGGTGGAATCAGGCTCAGATTTTACTGGAACTTAAAGACAATAAAAAAGCACTTTTCGCCTTGAAAAAAGCCCTGGATCTTGCCCCCGAATTCAGCGAACTCTTGATTCCTCTGGCCCAAGAACATTTGGATCGCTTCAATGATGACCAAGCGACCCTGCTTCTGGAACTCAATGCAGAAACGATTTCAGCAAATACACATCTCTCTGCTGAAGCAAAAGCATTTGCCCATTATGGCGCAGGATTGGCAACACAACGGGGAAATGCACCTGAAAAAGCCATTGGACATTTTCAACGCGCACAAAAAACCCATCCCCAGAATCTGCTCTATCCCTTGGCCGAAACGCTCTGTTTACCAGTAGTTTATGCGGATACCCAAAGTTTATCTGACTGGCGCCAACGGATTGAAACAGAACTGCCCAAGTGCTTAAACAGGCTTTTAGAAAATGCTGGACTTTACCAACTGCCCCAACCTTTACAGCAGATTCCTCTGCTTTTTCACTTGGCTTATCAGGGGTATGATGATCGCCAAATTCATACCCTGGTGGGAGATTTTTGGCAAAACCGCTTTGAGCAAGACGGGCTTCTGCTTCAAGCCAAGCTGTCTGAAAAGCCCCATTTTCCCTTGCGCATTGGTTTTGTTTCGTCTTTTTTCTTTGCCCATGCCGTCAGTCATATTTACGCACCATTGATTCAATTTTGCGCACAGGACCCTGAACTGGAAATTTTCTGTTTTTCGCTCAGCCCCCAAGCTGACAGCATGACCGAACTGCTGCGGGCCAAGGTACAGCAGTTTGTTTCTTTGGCTGGGCAGGATCATCTCAGCCAAGCCCAAAGGATTGCTGAAGCGAATTTGGATATTCTGGTCTATACAGATATTGGCATGGAATCCAGCTCTTATCTGCTGGGTCTGCAAAGACTGGCGCCCGTACAGTGTGTCTTGGGGGGGCACCCAGTCACCACTGGTTTACCTCAAATGGACTGGGCCATGTCAACCCACAGCTCAGAACCCGAAAATGCCCAGCACTATTATCGCGAAAGACTCTTTTTACGCTCTTCGCAAGCCCCTCAAAATTACAAGCCACCTGAACTTTCCCTGCCTCTTCCGACCAAACAGGAGCTGGGCTTTTCAGAAAAAAATCATCTTTATCTCTGCCCCATGACGCTGTACAAGGTGCATCCAGAGTTTGATCTGGCTCTGACTGAAATACTTGAACAAGATCCTCTCGCTGAATTGTATTTTTTTAAATACCATGAAAACAATCTGCATCAGCATTTGCTCAAACGTTTCGAAAAAAGTTTAGGGCAAAAGGCCCTTCAACGTGTTCATTTTCTGCCCTGGCTCAGTCGTTCTGAATTTACACAGGTGCTTGCCGCTTCAGAGGTCTGCCTGGATCCTTTTCATTTCAGTGCAGGCAATACCACTTATTTATGTATGCATACCGGCACACCCTTGATTACCTGGCCTTCTGGTTTACGGCGGGGCAGAATAGCCGCAGCCATTTTAGAACGAGCAGGATTACAGGAATGTATCGTGCCAAACAAAGCAGATTTTGGCAAACAAGCAGTAGACATCGCCTGCTCAAATGAAAAACGCTACGCACTCAAAACGAAAATGCAAACAGTACTCAGTTCAAATACAAATTCAAATGAAAGTTTTCTTGAACTGGTTCAGTTTTTCAAAAACACTTCAAAACATATTTTGTAAAAAAATTTTCTAAGCATATGAAAAAGCAGGCTTTCATAATGAAAACCTGCTTGAATCATTTTGAGAAGTTTCTCCTGCGATTCGTCAGGGAAACCTTACGAAAAACACAAGGCTTGCTACCGTTGCAACAAAAGCCGTAATGAGTGCTTAGATCGTTTAAAGCGCAAAGACAATCCTAAGCGCATTTTCGAGCAACGTGATTTCACCCGTACTTAAATGTCCACGTAAACGTACAAAACGGTTCTTCCAATCAATCGGACGTGTTTGCAGGCAATCAGCGATTGAACGTTTATCCAGACCATTGTCAGCAGAGGGTTCCATGACACAATTGGTCACAACACGACTCTTTTTTTCAGACCATTCAGTAATCGGTATAACCTGAATAACGGGTACGCGAGCGTTATAAGTATTGTTGGTGATCACAATACAAGGGCGAATTTTACCAGTTTCTGAACCTTTCACAGGCTCTAGATTCACATCGATCACCATGCCACGCTGAATCAGATTCATTCAGGCCACGCAGCCAAAGCTGTCTGAGTTAAACTTTGCAATTCGCAGTCTTGAGCGTAAATTTCAGCATATAAATCGGCTGATTGGGCGATAGCCTGGTCTTGCAAGTTCTTTTGAAAATGAAACAAAGCCATTCTCACCATTTCGCTTTTGTCTTTAAATCCATATTCTTTGCAGGTATTTAAAAAATGAAGTTGTTTTTCGTCGAGACTGAATTTAGCTTGAATCATACTGCCTCTCAGAACGTAAATTTAAACCCTAAATTAGGGGACAATAATTAGACCTAAATTGAGGGTAACATATTGGGAGCTTTAATTTCAATTAAATTCCCAAAACAAAAGGCCCCCACAAGAGGGCCTTGAGCTTATTTGGCTTTGCATAAGCCTCTTCTAAGCAGCTAATGCTGCAAGAAGTGCTTAGCTGGCGTTGGCAGAAGCGTTATCGCGTGAAGAATCCAAGGTATTACCGGCAGGATCCAGAACGGTGCTGTTCACTTTGATCCGAACGGTGTCACCTGGTTGGTAAACATCAATATTTTGGCCCGCAGTCAGGGTAATACCCCCAGTATTGAACTGAGGCAATACCTGGCCTGTCGCATTGACAAAACCTGCATTTTGACGCCAACCGATATATTTACCACTGGTATCGTTAAAGCTAACGGTGATCGAAGTGGTCGTTGATGTCACTGTAAACGGATTGGCACTGGGGGCATTTGCCCCCAAAGCAGCAGCAGCCAGATTCAATTGGGTTTGCAAACTGGTGGCAACCGCTGCATTGCTGGTCAGACTTTCATCCAGATTTACAGCAGTCAAAGTTTGTAAACCAGCGACCGCAGCAGCGACAATCCCACCACAAGCAGCGGGTACGCCCATCAATTGAATCACCAACGCATTTTCACCATTATTGGCAGCCGCATCGGTGGTAAAGCTACCGGCTACGGTATTGGGTGAATTCAAAAGGTAAATATTATTGGCCGTTGCTACTGCTTTGGGAGGCAACAAGAGAACGGTTTTGTGGGTCAGGTCGGTGGTGTCATAAACCGCAGTACCACAGAGCGCACCCCAAGTACCAGAATAGGCTGTCACGCCACCGGTTTTCACCACCGTGGTATTGTAGTTTTTAGCAGTTGCAGTACTGGTAGCAATCGTGCCACCGGGGTAAGCGGCTGCAGCCTTGGTATCAGAACCCGCAGTGTTTTCCATACCGCCCGCGATTGAAATATCGCGGGTATAGATGATCATGCGCTCGCTGTAGCGAACACGAATCGCATCGCCATTGTTGCCACCGTTTTCAGTGGTTTCAGCGGTAATACCGGTAATGGTGGGTTTCGCTTCGTCGGTTTTGATTGCGAACTTGTAAGACTCTTCAAAATCACCATCGGTCAGTTTGAAGTGTTTTTCAGAACGGCTAATCCCGCTCTTGTCTTTGAAAATACGATCGCCACCGCTGAATGAGCGGAAAGCCACGTTGTAATCGGGAACCAGGTTGCTGTCTTTATCGGTGGGCAGCAGTTTTTCTTCTTTGAAGGAGAAGGTGACTTCAGTGTCATCGCTGTTCCAAGAGATATTGAAAGCATCTTTGTCC
>PFGG01000043.1 GCA_002783405.1 bacterium (Candidatus Blackallbacteria) CG13_big_fil_rev_8_21_14_2_50_49_14
CAACCTCATGTCGATTCTATTGTCAAGGAACAAAGCTTAGGCAAAGCCCAAGCAGTGCCAGCACTGAAGCCTTGCACCATTAATATTTTAACAAGAAAGGAGGCGCAAGGGGTTATTTTTACGACCGGCTCACGCCAGTACGACTATTCCTCTGCCAGCTAAAGTAGGCAGTCCCCTTGTCGTTATTTTATGGAATTACAGGTGGTCGCCAGACCTCTCCAGGAACTGGAAACGGAAATGCTTGTCCTGACCGTATTTGAGGATGAGCTGAACAATCACGATTATTTTCACGCTTTAGACGAGAAATTGGGTGGTAAAATCGCCCGTATTATTGAATCTGGTGAAATTCAAGGAAAATTCCGTGAATTCACAATTATGCACGTTGAGGGCATTGGCCCCAAACGTATTCTGATGATGGGCCTGGGCAAACGCAAGGATTTTTCGTTGGATCGGATCCGTTCTATTGCTGCCAATAGCTCACGTTATGCCCGCCGTATTCATATTAAAGAAATGGCCATTCATGATTTTTCTGCCACGGGTGTGGACGCTTCTGACAGCGCCGAGTCGATCATGGAAGGCGTGCTCTTGGGCATGTACCGTTTTGATAAATACAAAAGCAAAAAGAAAAGCCCCAGCAAACTTTTGGAATCGGTGACGATTGTCGCGGGTTCTGATGCCTCGGTTTCTGCGCTTCAGACGGGGGCTATGAAGGGATCAAACTTGGCTGAGTCCGCTAATTTTGTGCGTGACCTGGTCAATGAGCCCGCTTGTTTTATGACCCCTGCAATTTTTGCGCAGCGTGCTGAAGAAGTCGCCCAAAAGACAGGGGTTGCGATTCAAGTGCTTGATCAGGCAGCGATTGAAGCTGAAGGGATGGGTGCGTTTTTGGCTGTGGCCAAGGGTTCTGATGAACCCCCCAAAATGGTGGTCATGGAATATACCGGCAAACCAGGCGCCAAAAAGATTGGCATTGTCGGCAAAGGCGTCACCTTTGACAGCGGCGGCTATGATATTAAACCTTCAGCTGGCATGCTGCGCATGTATGGCGATATGGCGGGCGCGGCTGCAACCTTGGGCACGATTCAGGCCATTGCGCAACAAAAATTGCCGATCAATGTGGTTGCCGTTATGCCCCTGGCCGAAAATCTGGTCAATGGCAAAGCCTTCAAACCCTCAGATATTTTGACCTCTATGTCAGGAAAAACGATTGAAGTGCTCAATACCGATGCTGAAGGTCGTCTTTTACTCTGTGATGCCCTGACCTATATTCAAAAACACCACCAGCCCGATGTGGTGGTCGATATTGCGACTTTGACCGGTGCGGCGATTATTGCTTTGGGTCGGACGGTTTCAGCTGTTTTGACCAATGAAGACGCCCTGTATCAACGTCTTTTCAAAGCAGGTGAATATTGTGGCGAACGCGTCTGGCAATTGCCCCTGTACGAAGAATTCCGTTCACAGCTGGTCAGTGATGTGGCGGATATTGAAAGCGTCGGCGGACGTTCTGCAGGCACCATTACAGCGGCTGTTTTCTTGAAAGAATTCATCAATGAAGGCCAGCCCTGGATGCATATCGATATTGCAGGCACTTCGATGATGGAAGAAGAAATCGCCCGGTATGTGAAGAACCCTTATTTGCCCAAAGAGGGTGGAACGGGCACCGGCACACGCTTGCTTTATCATTTTGTTGAATCGTTTGTAGAAAGCTGAATTTAAGCTTGTTTTGAAGCGGTCGGCCATTCGGCAGACCGCTTTTTAATTGCCAAAAAGTGAAGGACGGGGCTTGCGGGGTTCGCCAGGCCCCCGAAATACAGCGTGTGTTGCCCATTTGAGCAAGAGAAAAACAGCCGTTCCCACAGCCAGCAATTGCACCACGCTGCCCCCAAAGAAGATCCCAATAAAGACCTTGTTGATAAACAGCAGAATCAGGAAGGTACCCCCGATCAGAATCATCAAACCAGAGAGACGGTCAAAACCTGGCAGATCATTAAAACTGACCTGCTTGCCAATCAGGGCCAGGGTAATGCCCATGATCACCGGAGGGGCAAAATAGACAAGGGCATTGGCATCCAAGAGGTTCTCACGCACGAAAAACAGGCTGTAACCAATCAGAACAGCCGAGAACATGCCGGGGATACAGACCAGATAGGTCAGTAGCGAGTAGATGTATTTCCAGGGGGAAAGGCTGCCGAAACCTTTGCGGTGAAAAATCGGCAAGAACAGGGTAAGCAAGGGTAAAATGGCGAGTGAAGCCCCTACCCAAGTTGGGTTTTGCCCCAGCCATTGAATCAAATCGCGTAAACTCATGGCATGACCTCCAGACTTAGCTTTATCATAACAAATTTAGCTTGAGAATTTTTTTAGATCTGACATTAAATGTGAAAATTACATTAAATAGCTATCGGTTTGGGAGACGCTCTGATTTTTCAGACTTCAATCTGATCTAAAATGGAAAAAGATTTATTTTCAATGAGGTGGCCATGACTGGAATTTTGTCTTTGTTTTCGCGTCCCAAGCCGGTAATTGCCTGTATTCATTTGCAGCCTTTGCCTGGGGCTCCAGCTTATAGGGGCGATATGAAAGCGGTTTATGAAACGGCTTTGCAAGAGGTTGAAATTTTCAAACAGCAGGGCGTGGATGGTCTGATTGTTGAGAATTTTCGGGATGCCCCTTTTTATCCTGAACAATTGCCTGCTGAAACAGTGGCTGCTTTGGCAGCGGTTAGCCGTGAAATTGTCAAAGCCAGTGGTTTGCCTGTGGGGGTCAATGCTTTGCGCAATGACGCGCCTGCGGCTGTTGCGATTGCGACTGCGGCAGAAGCTCATTTTATCCGTGTGAATGTGCATTTGGGGGCTGTTATTGCAGATCAGGGCTTGATTCAGGGCAATGCCCATCTGAGTTTGCGTTTGCGTGCCCAATTGCATTCTCGGGTCATGATTGTCGCCGATGTGGGTGTCAAACATGCTGCTCCCCTGGCTCCCCGTGGCTTGGCGGCTGAGGCCCATGAATTGGCAGAACGGGGCAAGGTCGATGGGCTGATTGTCTCCGGTGCCTTTACAGGGGCTGAAACGGCTCTTTCTGATCTGGCCGTGGTGAAGCAAAATGCGGCTTTGCCGGTTTGGGTTGGCAGTGGTGCCACCCCTGAAAATCTGACTGCTCTTTACCCGCACTGCGATGGCTTGATTGTGGGCAGCACTTTTAAACAGGCAGGGCATGCTGAGAATCCTGTCGACCCTGCGCGAGTAAGCCAGTTTATGCAGCAAATGCAAAGCTTGCGGACTGAGTTCAGCTAAACAGAAAAAAGCAGAGGCGCAAGCTTCTGCTTTTTTTCTTTTAAGTTTCCGAGGCTATTCACGGAGCTTTATTTTAAAGTGCGATCAAGGGTTTGGGATCGGGTTCTTCGAGCAAGCTGTTGCCACGGATATGGGTGATCAGCCAGATCGGCATGACCGCTTTCATACTGCCCGTAGGATTGACAATCTCAATCACTTTTTCAAAGATATTCCAAACCGGCATGGTCAAGGCGCGGCTGCCTTGCTGGCGCATATAATCTTCAAAATTGCTGATTTCCCAGGCACAGGTATGTACCTTGACGGTATCTTCAATTTGCACCAGAGAATTGCCCATGGCCCGGCATTTGGCGGGGCGTACCGGATAAATCCCGCATTTGTCCATAACCAAAAAGGGGCAGGTGGCGTGTTTCAGAGATTGTGCCAGGGTTTGGTAGGTTTCCCGAACCTCTTCTGCGGGAATTTTGCCTTCAATCAGATTTTGCTGCAGGATCAGCGAATCTCGGTACTCGGCGGCGTAAAAACGCGCTCTGCGAATAATTTCATCTTTGATAATCTGGGGAAACTCGTTGATATAGTAGAGAATCAGCTCCCATTCAATCACACTGATATAAGGGGGATGTAAACCTTTGCAGCACATGGCGCAATCGACTTTGCAGCGAATATTGTTATATTTGGCCTTGGTTTCATCCATCAGGAAGTCCATGATTTCATAGACATCTTCCAGACAGGTGATTTGTTTCAGTGTCTGGTAGCCTTCCGTAATGGTGGCTGCCAGGCCTTCCATGCCTTCGGCGGGTGCGATTGGGTTTGCCATGAGATTCCTCCTGCTAGATGCTACGGGCGATAAATTGGCCCGCGCCTTGTTCTCCGGTAAATTTACCATTGTCACAGACAATGCGGCCACGGGACAGGGTCATTTCAGGATACCCCTGAAGTTCCTGCCCTTCATAAAGACAAAAATCACTTTCACTGTGAAGATTGGAACTACTCAGTGTCTTTTTTAAGAGGGGGTTGAAAATGACAAGATCCGCATCTTTGCCCACAGCAATGGAGCCCTTGTGAGACAAGCCAAAAATGCGGGCAGGGTTGGTGGATAAAACAGCGACCAATTGCATCAGGTCGATATGTCGGCTACGCACCCCCTGGTGGTAGAGCATCGGCAAAAGCAATTCCAGATTGGCAAAGCCTGCTGGAATCGAGGCTAAATCTTCGCCTAATTTTTTCTGCTCACGGGTAAAAGGCCAGTGATTGCTGGAGAGGGTCTGAATGGTGCCAGCCTGAATGCCTTTCCAGAGACAGGTTTGATCTGCTTGGCTGCGCAAGGGGGGCAAGACAGTGTAATTCCGTGCGTCTGGTTGCTTATACACATTCTCATTGTGGGTCAGATAATGCAGGTCGGTTCCCGTGTAAATCCGGCTTTGCAGGGGGTGGTGCTGTAGGGCTTGGGTCAGCGATTCACGGGTGCTGAGATGGTTGAGATGCAGGGTACAGGGGGTGCTGTGGGCCAGCATCATCAGTCGATAAACAGCCTCTGCTTCAGATTGGGGAGTACAGAGCTGGGGATAGTGGGTCATCGCCAGCGGATCTTCAAGTGGGTAGCGTTGGCTGGCCTGTTGGAGCAGCGCTTGATTGCCACAATGCACCATCAGCAGGCCACCGGCTTTGCTGATGGTTTCCATCAGTTCGAGCAGGGAGCTGTCCTGATGCACCAGTTCCGCAGCGTGAGAGCATAAAAAAGCTTCAAAAGAGGGGAGTCCTTCATTCAAAACTTGGGGAATTTCGCTCAGGAAATTTTCCTGGGCTTCAGGTAAGCAAAGATGCAGGCTGTAGTCGATGGCGGCTTGTGCATCCAGTAGCTGTCTGCGGTTTTTAATCGCTTCCAGCAGACTTTCATCGGATTTGGGGATGACGGTATCGAAGATTGTGGTCACCCCTCCGCAGGCTGCTGTCTGGGTGCCTTTGAAAAAATTGTCAATGCTGCGGGTATTGCCAAAGGCGGCTTCAAAATGACTTTGGATTTCAATTACGCCTGGCAGGATATATTTGCCTGAAGCATCAATATTTTCCATGCCCGTAATATCGTGGCCAATACTCGCAATTTTACCGTTGCGGATACCGATATCAGCCCTGAACATATCGTTGGCTGTGACTATCGTTCCGTCTTTTATGCTGATATCCATGCGTGGAATTTATGCCTATTGGTTATTGCTTGATTGTAACAGTGTAACAGTCTGTGTTTAAAGCGCAAACATGAAGAGATACAAAAATTAACTATTAATTAAATAAGGGTTAATTTATGGTTAATATTCAGAGCCCAAGGCACCAGTTTTTGGCAGAATAGTCTACATAAAGAGTAAGCCATGATAAAGGGAGTACTATTTTGTGAACGCGCTGACAGAAAAAATCCGGTCCGGTCTCTGCCGTTTTGTCGGTGAGATCCTTCTGGAAGCCGGCCTGGTTTCTGCGCAGGATCTGGCTCAGGCAGTAGAAATTCAAAAAGAAACCCATGAACTCATTGGGCAAATTCTCGTGCGCAATGGGTGTTTGAGTCAGCAGGAACTGGTTGATGTTTTGGAATTGCAACTGAATAACCGTTTGGATCGTTCCCGCCGCCTGCATAAACATTTGGGTGAAATTTTGCTTGAGAATCAAGCCATTAGCCGCTGGCAGTTGGCAAAGGCCCTGCATGAACAGGGCGTACGTGAGGCTAAAATTGGTCAGGTCTTGGTCAATTTAGGCTATACCTCTCGTGGCAAAGTAGAGCAGGCCCTCAGTGATCAGGCCATTGGTGCGATTGCTCAACGCAGTGCCCGACGTGTTTCAATGGGTGAACTTTTGCTGAAAACAGATCGTCTGACTCCCGAGCAATTGCATCTGGCTCTGGAAGAACAGCGTGAAACCCACGATTATTTGGGCAATGTGCTCGTACGCCAGAAGGTGCTGACAGAAGATGAACTCGAAGACGTTTTAACCACGCAACTGTGGATGCAATATGCATCAGGGGGCAGTGGCCACCAAGGCCAGGCCGCTCCTCAACCCGTTCGTAAAAAATTAGGTGAAATTCTGGTGGATACCCACCAGCTCAGCCGTGAACAGTTGGAAACAGCCGTCGAAGAACAACACCGCAGTGGCCTGCGCCGTTTGGGCGATATTCTTGTTGAAAAAGGACTTTTGCCTTTTCAGGAACTGATGCGTGCCCTGCGTCTGCAGAAACGTCTGGCCAATTTGGCGATGAGTTCGGTGCTGGGGGCTACTTTACTTGCCGCCTGCGGCACGCCGACCGTTCCCCTGCAACCCATGATGTATGGGGACGTTACCCCCACCATGATGACCCAATCTGTTTCGACGGCCCAGGTTTTATCCGGCCCGTTCAAGGTTTTACAGGTGGGAGAAGGTCAGCGTATCAAGATTTACCAGAATGGCAGCAAGGTACTTGAAAATGTGCCTTTTTTCCGCCAAGGCAATGACAATACCTGTGGCCAGGCTGTTTTGACCTCGCTCTTGAACTATTGGGGCCTTCAGATGACCTACCAGCAGGTGGTGGATCAGGCCAACCCGAATAATTTGCCCACAACCGATGATGCCATCACCAATTATCTGCGCAAGAAAGGGCTCAAAGCCCAGGATTATCGCAGTGGTCAGTTAGATCATCTGATCTCCCAGATCAATAAAGGGCGCCCCACCCCGGTTTTGCTGGATTTTGGGGGGCTCTCCCAGGAGCACTATGTGCTGGTGGTGGGCTATAACCAGAAAAAAGGCACCTTGGTCATGCACGACAGCCTGGAAGGGCCCTACGTGGAAATGGATATGAATCTTTTTCAGAAGATGTGGGATAACAGCTCAATCCGCCGCGTGCATATCTTTGCCGGTGATAACTACAAACGCCTCTATTTTGACGTTTTTCGTTAAACTTTAAGTTCCTACAGGAACTTTTTACCCCCCCCAACCGCCTTCAGAACAAAGAGGCAGGATGGGGGGAGTTTTTTTTGATAAATGGCAGGTTGCTATTTTTTCAAGCAAAGGTCAATGTGACTTTTCGCTTTGAGTTGGATCATGGACAACTCCCATCAGGTAAATGATTTGGTTACGTTGTCCGATAAAGAAGAAGGGACGGTTGACCTCGATCTTGTAAACATGGTCAGCCAAAAGAGGCGGTAATCATACCTGCTATAGCCCAGTTCAGCCTCTAACTCCGCTTCCAGCATGGTTTCAAATGTTTCTTTGTAGATGTCTTTAACCAGACTGTTAATATCTTCTATTGATTTGATTGCGCCGGATTGAACCAAATCTTTTAATAACTCTTTTCTTTGCATCTTTTTCCTCCGGGGTTCTTTTAATTTTAGCTTCTCTGGAGGTTTTTACGCTACTTATGTTACACTCTCATCAGGGAAAAAAGGCTCAACCCTGGCTGGGATCATTGACAATGCCCATATAGAGAATGGTATTATAATTGCCGTAAATAATATATAAATAAGGCTTGTTGAGAATAAAATTTATTTTGGGACGATTATCCCCAAAATCCTGTCCCGTTGATTTTTCTTTTTCTTTGTTTATCCCATTTTCATTAAAAGAAACTTTGTTTGCATGTAAAATATGAACGGGTGTTTTCGCTAAATTTTTTATCCCTAATTGCTCAATCATTGGTATAAGATCATGGCTTTGTTTTTGATTCCAAATGGGAAGAACTACCTGATTAATATCTTTGAGTTCTTGCGTTTCAATTAACTTTTCCCATTGCTCAACTGAAAAGGTTTGCGCCCAATCTAAAGCTTTTTCTTCTTTGGGTAAAATCGTCATCATGATGCAAGATCTTGTGGCTTGCGTCAAAGTTTGCGTATTGTAAAGTTCAGAATATAAAACTTCTTTTCTGTCATCAATCGAAAGATTATTCGACAAAGAAGGATCGATGCGCATGAATCGCTGTTGTTTTTTTTCTTTTAAGGCCGTTTCAAACAGATCTGTTTTAGATTGACCTGTGTAAAAAGTATAAAGCCAATGAGAACTTAAATAGAATGAATTAAAAAATAGATTTTGTAAATCCAATGTTTGAGGGGGTATTGAAATTAGGTCAATGTTTTGGTTTTGGGTGAGACTCTTGACCCAATCATTGATTTCCTTGAGAGGATTTGAACTGTTTCTCCTGAATTCAGTGGCATATTTTCTTGCAAAAGCTGGAGTGATGCTGGCGTTATTTTCTTGAGAGAAGAAAAGGTTGATAAGTTTTAACTGGTTCCAATCAGTGGGTATGTCCAACGTGAACTCAGACAAATCCAAAGTTAAGGATTGAGAGTGATTTTCTTCATTGCTCATAGCTCTTAAAAATAATGAAAATTCGTATTCTATTTGAAAATCGCTCATGCCTTCAATGTGTAGAGCTTTACCGAGAGATACTTTTGACTCTCCTTCTGCATTTTGATAGAACAGCGTGAGCATGGCTCCTATTGCAAATGGAGAAAAAAGAAGATTCTTATTTGGCTGCATGTCTTTGCTCAAGATATGCAATAAATCAAAGGCCAGCAGGCGATAACCCCGCAGTAACTTGCTTTGATTCAATTCAGTCTGTTCTTGCAAACTCAAAGGAGACAAACTGGGCATTGCTGTGGGGGTGGGCTGAGGGCTTGCACTGGGTGCTCTTTGCACAGAAGTCTGAACAGGAGAAGGTTCAGTCTGTGCTTGTGGCCATTGGCAAGCCTGAGCTGTGAGCAGGAGGAGCCCCATGCTCAAGCATTGTCCGAGGTGTTTATAAGCTTGACGTTTTATAGGTTTATTCATTTTCCCTCACTCAAACCTGAAGATTTCAGAGTTGCCATGAAAGCCGTCGAGGTCGTGGGTGTTGGCCAGGGCCATGAGATAGGTTTGTTCACCGACCTGCATGAAATTCCAGTCAAAGGCTCCTCCTGTGGTATCGATGATCTCACGCAACTGAAACTTAACGCCATCCCAGTGATAAAGACGAGAGGTATTGTCTCCATTGGCCACAATCAGATAATCTTCACCCTTGACTTCAAAATGCTTCCAATGGCGGGCTGAGGCCCAAAAGGACACTCAACCCTATCAACGAAAAGGTTGCAAAAAATAGACATGCGAAAAAACGCCCCTCAAGTGCTGGCCTTTAATGGCTCATGGCAGTGATCCTGTGCTGAGAATAGAATAACACTTCAAAAAAACCTGTCAATATCTGGTTTTTGTCATATTTTTGTCTAAATGTCATAAAAGCTGTTTTTTCAGATTGAATCGAAGGCTCAAAAGAGGGGGCAAAAGCAGATGGGCTATGTGACAAAACAATTAATAAAATTTTACATAAAGATGACGAAAAAGTTTGAAAAATTTTTGAAACGGGGGGTATTTTATTGAGCGTTCAGATTCCGTAATCGCTTGAAGAGTTCGGGTAACCGGCGCAGCAGCGCCTGCTGTTTGAGTTCCTGACGGTGCTCCTGGGCTGGAAAACCTGATATTTTAAGTCCTGCGGGAATATCTTGGGTAATGCCACTCTTGCCTGCGGCAATCACGCCTGAGCCGATTTCAAGATGCCCGGCCACGCCTGTCTGCCCTGCCAGGGTCACAAAATCACCCAGCACGGTCGAGCCGGAGATCCCGACCTGGGCCACCAGCAGGCAATGCCTGCCAATTTGCACATTGTGACCGATCTGAACCAGATTGTCGATTTTGGTGCCTGTGCCAATTCGGGTCTGGCCCACGGTGCCACGGTCGATGCTGACCTGGGCCCCAATTTCGACCCGGTCGCCAATTTCAACCCCGCCGGTTTGGGGAATTTTATGGTGCTGCCCGTCCTTAAAATAAAAGCCATAGCCGTCGGAGCCAATCACGCTGCCACTGTGAATGATGACCTGATCCCCCAGACTGACCTGATCATAGAGCGTGACCTGGGGGTAAAGTCGGCACTGTGCGCCGATACGTACCTGTGAACCCAGGCTGACATGGGCAGAAAGAACCGTGTTTTCACCAATTTCAACGCTATCGCCCAGTACACAATAGGGGCCAATCTGGGCGCTGGGCGCAATTTTACACGCCTTGCCCAGGATGGCTGTGGGATGAATCCCTGGCTGTGGGGGGGCTGGGGCATGAAAAAAGGCCAGCAGACTGGCCAAGGCTTCGCGTACCTCGGGTACGATCAGGCAATATTTATCTTTTAAATCTTCGGTTTTGAGTTCAGGGCTCAAGAGCACCGTTTGTGCGGCAGAAGCCTGTACGGCTTCTGCCCAGCGGGCATCCAGTAAAAAAACCAGATCCTCCCGCAGGGCTTCTTCAGGGGTGCTGATTCGGGCGATTTCCCAGCTGGGATCGCCTGCCAGATCTGCACCTGTTAAACGGGCCAGAACATCAAGACGATGCGGCATGGCGCCTATTTTTTCTTTTTCAGCTCTTCAACCACTTCGTTGGTGATATCCACGCCCCCAAAGAGTACCAATTGCTTGTTGATTACGATTTCGAGCTTGCGTTTTTGAGCCACAGCTTTGACGATATCCTGCACGTCTTTTTCGAGCTGGATTTTCATTTTTTGAATTTCAGCTTTGCGTTTTTCCAGACGGGTTTCTTCTGATTTGACCTGCTCCAGCAATTGGCGTTCGAGTTCCTGTTTTTTGCGCAGAAATTCATCTTCTTTCATGTTTGCACGTGCAGTTTCAAGCTCTTTAAGCTTTTGGTTGCGGGATTCATAGAGCTTTTGTTCTGCGCTTTTGAGATCGGCTTCAGCAGAACGCAGTACTTGCAGAAGAGAACTTTGGCTGAGAATCTGTTGGGTATCAACCACGCCGACCCGTGCGTCTTCAGCACGTACAGCCGGGGTGGCGATCCAGGTGCTGGCAGCGATCAGCAGAGCGGTTGCGAGAATTTTGATTTGCTTCTTCATTTGGAATTATTCCTTGTATTTTTCTTTTTAGAATTTTTGTCCGATGCTAAAGTGTAACTGCCCGGCATCAAACAGGGTACCAAAATTGATTCGTGAAAAATCACGAACCCCATAATCCAGACGCAAGGGACCCATCGGAGTGTTCAATCGAATGCCCAAACCGACCCCATATTTAAACGGGAGTCCTTGATTTGCAGCAATGCGATCTTCAGGAACAGGTAAAAAGTCGCCAAGATCTGTAAAGATCACCCCAGAAACAGGGTTAAAAATTGGAAAACGCAACTCGGCGCTGCCAATAATGAAATGTTTGCCAAAAAGATAACCATTTTCAGGCCAACCGCGAATCACGTTAAAACCGTTTGAATAAAACTGTTCATAAGGTGGGTTTTGCCCCAGATAGGTCCCCCCGCGAACGCCAAGGGCCAGGGTCAGCCAATCGGTGATGCCGATATACGTGCTCAGGTTGCCTGCCAGTTTCAAATAGGCTGAATCCCCCCAGACAGGTTCAAAGGAGAAAAGACCATACCAACCACTTTTGGGGTCGATAATAATATCGCGGGTATCATAGGAGAGGGAGCCCCCCACGCTGAAAAAGACGTCGGTGGCACTGAAGCGGTTGCTGATCGACAAATCCCGGCGGGGATTGCCACTGAGGTCGGTAACGCCGACCTGTTCAGCCCGTACTGAGAGCGAACCGCGCCAGGGAGAGGTCAGATCGCCAAACAAGGGGCGGCCAAAACTCAGGCTGGAGCCGACTCTGCGTTGGATAATGCCGTTGCCGAGATTGAGATTGAACAGCGTTTGCTGGGCGCCAGAGCCAAAGAACAAAGGCACACGTTCTGAGAAAATGCTGGCACCAAAGGAGGTGCGGCCGGGAAACATCCAGGGGTCAAAGAAATCTATCCGGCCCAAAAGGGTACGTTGGGCCTGACCAAAGGTTGCGCCCGTAAAAATACTGAAAACATTGACCCCAAATTGCAGGTCAACGCCCAGACGGCGGCCTTCTCCCATCAGGTTGTCTTTGTTAATGCTGAAAGTACCAATCAAGCCGTCGCGGTTATTGTAACCTGCCCCCAGGTTCACAGAACCTGTTGGTTTTTCTTTGACTTCAACGACCAAAATCCAGTGATTGGGATCTTTTTCGCCTGGTTTGGGCAGCAAGTTCATGCTCTCGAAAAAATTGGTATTAAAAACGCGGCGCAAATCGCCCTGCATGCGGTTGCTGTCAAAAAGCTCACCGGGTTTAAGCGTAATTTCACGCAGAACGACATAGTCTTTGGTTTCTTGGGTGCCTGAAACCTGAATATCTTCAATTACGCCTTCGTTCATGCGCAATTCAAGTACCCCATCGCTCGAAATCAAACCACTGCGATCTTCGACCTTGGCCTGCAGAATTTGCAGACTGGCCAGGGCATAGCCTCTCTGGCGGTAGGCGGCTTCAATCTTTTCTTTGGTTTCGCGGATATCGTTAAAGTTGGCGGTCTTGCCGACTTGATCCTTAAAAACATCCAGGATTTGCTCTTTGCTGAAGACTTGAAGATCATCATTGATGATTTTTATTTCTTTGAGTGTGGGGTTTTCCTGCACCATGACTACCAGTCGGTAGCCGCCTTCCATGGGTTGGCGGGTGGCCGTGACATCGAGAAAATAACCCAGGCCATAGACACGGCGTAAGTCGTTGCGAATCTGTTCGGCACTGACCTCATCGCCCGGCTTGGTAAACATGGAAAGCAGCACGGCATCTTTATAGTCTGTACCCTCAACGGTGACTTCAACAATTTTCATGGTATCGGCTTGAATCGTGGGCTCTTCAACGGCGGGTTGATCGAGAAGTCCGCTGCCTGGGGTTGCTGGCGAATCCAAAATACCACTGCTGCTCGGGGCCGGTGAGGACGACTCACTGGTCGGAGAAGGGCTGGCCTGGGGGTCGCTGGTAGGCGCTTCTGAGGAGGTTTGTGCCAGAGCCTGTGGCATAGCAACCAGCAGAGCTGTCAGTAGTGGGATAAGGAGCCTGAAATCTTGCATAGTAGTTTTGACCTTTGGTGTCTGTCTTCGTTTTTCCGATTCGGAGGATATTTCGTGCTGGAAAGATAAGGAGCTTGTCAGTAGCGCAGTATAGCAAAATTTATCCTGTTTTTAAACGCAAAACAGAGATAATTTAACCAGTGAAAGCGAAAATGGTCTGACAAAATAGATCCTCAGGCCCAGCGGATTGCCGTTTATCCACATCTTATCCACAAGCCCGAAGAAGAATCAAAGGGGGGGTAAATTTTGTTTGAAACCTGATTTGGCGGTCTTTACAAGACTTTTGAAGTCTGACAGAAGATCTCGCTCATGCACAGTTATCCACAGTTATTTAAAGCGATCCATCAGAATTTGTAATTCCTGTTGCAGTTTCTGATCTTCTTTGAGCAGATTTTTGATTTTGTCGCGGCCATGCAGAATGGTGGTGTGGTCGCGGTTGCCAAAAAGTTCACCGATTCGGGGGGTGGAAAGTTCTGTCAGTTCGCAACAGAGGTAAATGGCAACCTGACGGGCTGTATTAATGGCTTTGGAGCGTCCAGGTCCACGCATTTCGGTCAAGGTTACGCGGTAGAATTCGGCAACCACTTCCTGAATTCGTTCGGGGCTGAGTTCCCGTTCGGGGGCTTGGCCCAGTACCGATTGGGCGACAGCGATGGTCGGCAGGGTGTTGGTAAGAGAGGTATAGGCCATGATGCGAAGCAGGGCTCCTTCCAGTTCGCGCACGTTGTTAATATAGACGCGCGCGATATAGTGCAGCACTTCATCGGGTACATCCATGCCATCCATCTCGGCTTTTTTCTTGAGAATGGCGATACGTGTTTCCAGTTCGGGGGGCTGAATATCTGAGATCAGGCCCATTTCAAAACGTGAGCGCAGGCGATCCTCAAGGGTTGAAATCTCACGGGGAGGCCGATCCGAGGTGATTACGATCTGTTTGCCTGCTTCGTAGAGATCATTGAAGGTATGAAAGAACTCTTCCTGGGTACTTTCTTTGTTGCCAATAAACTGAATATCGTCGATCAAGAGCAGATCCGTGGTGCGGTAGCGGTTTTTGAAGGCCATTTGGCTGCCATCTTTGATGGCGTTGATCAATTCGTTGGTAAAACGTTCAGAAGAGATATACATTACGCGCATGTTTTCATGCTTTGCGAGTAAATGATGGCCGATGGCCTGCATCAGATGGGTTTTTCCCAAGCCAACGCCTCCGTGAATAAACAGTGGATTAAAGGCTTTGCCAGGAGCTTCTGCCACGCGCCAGGCTGTGGCGTGGGCAAATTTATTATGCGAACCCACCACGAAGTTATCAAAGGTATAGCGTTCATTGAGATTGCTCTGCTGAAGCTGGCGGTCTTTGGCTGCAAATCTGTTCTCAAGGGTGCCTGAGGGGCGGGAGTGATTGGCGGGAGGAGCTGGCAAATCTGTAGCCATGCTGTCGTTGACCTCAAAAACTACCTCCATTTCCTGGCCGCTGATTTCTTCCAGGATCTCTTTAAACAGCGTGCTGTATTTGCGGCTGAGAAAATTGAGTGTAAAGCCATTGGGCGTTTCGATCACCAACTGATTGTTTTTCAGGTGGGCCGCTCGACTTTGGCGAACAAAGGATTCGTAGGTGGGTTCTGAAATGCGCTCTTTGAGGATGGCAAGTGTTTGCTGCCAGAGTGCATCAAGGTCGTAGGACATGCGTCTTCCTCATTCAAACTAGGGGTTTATTCAGTTGGGTTGCGGTGCGTTAATGTTAGCGGGATCACAGTTGAGAGGGATCATTATAGCACAGGGATCTGGCCAGGATCGGGATCTGAGCCGGTCTTTCTCTTGAATCTATAAAAGTGAATCTATTGTTCGTTTTTAGGCTGAAAGAGGAAGGCTTTGGCTGCAAATTTTTCGAAAAAAACGGGAAGTTATATTGATCAGCACGCAAATATGCTAGACTGATACCCGTATGCTCGAAATCTGGTATCCTCAGGTTTTCACCCAGGCAGCGATTTGGCGCTTTTCTTGTGAATCCATTATTCCGATGAACAGACCCATCGACCGCCTTAAATATTACACGTTTTCGGGCATTTGACACTGGCTGCCCCTTTCTGATTTCAGCCAGTTTATAGTAAAAGCTTAAAGATTTTTTCGGAAGGACAATTGAACTGTGAAGCGTACATTTCAGCCCAATAAACGCAAAAGAAAAAAGACCCATGGTTTCCGCCTCAGAATGAGTAGCGTCGGGGGTCGTCGCGTGCTGAGTGCCCGTCGTCGTAAGGGCAGAAAGCGGCTCTCCGCCTAGTCTGTTCTGGAAGGAACTCTGTGCTTCCACGTGAAGAGCGCCTGTGCCGGCGTGACGATTTTTTACGCCTTCAAAAAAAAGGCAAAATGTTTCGTTCCCGGCTTCTCCGTTTGGTTGTCGCACCGGCACCAGATGAGCAGCGTTTGGCAGGCTTTACTGTCAGCAAGCGGATCAGCAAAAAAGCCACTGAGCGCAATCGGATTAAACGCCGTTTGCGCGCGGCTTATCGCTGTTTTTATCCCCAAGTTGCCAAAGGCGTTTTTTTATTGTTTATCGCACAGGATGCCATCCGTGACGCGGGATTTGAAGAGATCCAGCGCCAGATAGATCGACTTCTGCGTGAGGCAGGATTAACCACGGGGGCCTATGCTGGTACGTCTGTTCGTACGTCTGATTAGAATTTACCAGTGGACAGCTCCCTGGAGACTTCCTGTCTGTCGCTTTTATCCCACCTGCTCCCAATATGCTGTTGAGGCACTTCATTGCCATGGCGCGCTCAAGGGAAGTTGGTTGGCATTAAAACGACTGGGGCGCTGTCATCCTTTCCATCCTGGCGGCTATGACCCGGTCCAGGGTCCTTGTAAAACCTGCCAGTCTGAGATTTAGACGATTTAGGAATATTGAATGAATCCAATTGATTTTCTTGTTGCCAAATTAATGCTGCCGATTGTAGAGATTTGCTACAACGTAACGGGCAGTTATGGCTGGGCAATTGTTCTGCTGACCGTGATTATCAAAATGGTCCTGATGCCTTTAACGGTACAGTCTTACTATTCCATGAAGGCCATGCAGAAAATTCAGCCCAAGCTGAAAAAGATTCAAGAGCGCTACCGCAATAAGCCGGAAGAGCTCAATAAGCAAATGATGCAATTGTACCGTGAGCATAAGGTCAATCCCTTGGGCGGATGTTTGCCCATGTTGATTCAAATGCCTTTTTTGATTGCGCTCTATGCCACTTTGATTGGGCCTAAGTTCAAAGAACTCTTAGGCCATAGTTCCCATACTTCTTTTCTGTTCATGGACAACCTGGCAAAAATCGGGGTTCTGGATAAGGCGACCAATACGCCTTATTTCGACAATCTGTTTATGGTGGCGATGTTCGGTCTGACCACCTGGTTGCAGCAGAAATATATGTCTCCAACGGCCCCTTCAGACGATCCCCAACAGGCCGCGATGCAACGTTCAATGGCAGCTATGCCACTCATTATTACCGCGATGTTCCTGTTTTTCCCGGTTCCATCGGGAGTTTTTGTTTATCTGGTGATTTCCAACCTGATTACGATTGCGCAATATTCCTTCTTAAACCGTCAAAGTGCGGCGCTTGAAGCCAAACTTGTGATGGCCGGTAGCGCGCAGGTACTTCAGGAAAACGAGGCAGATCAGGATGAAGAATCTGATGAAGAGTCTGATGATTCTGAAGTTGCACTTTCTGGTGCCGGTGGAAAATACAAGGTCAAAAAGACCTCTAAGAAAAAGAAAAAACGTAAATAATTTTAATCTATTGAGGTAGATCAGATGCAGTTGGATGCGATTGAAAAAGAGGGTGAAACGGTTGATGAAGCTTTGCAGTATGCACTGGAAGAGCTCGAAACTGATCTTGAATCCGTAGAGTATGAAGTTCTGGATGAGGGTGAGCCAGGTGATGAAGACATGGATCCCAAGCCTGCGGTGGTACGTGTCTGGCTGAAAAATCCTGATGAGGTGGGTTTGGCGCGTGAGTCTCTGCTCAAAATTTTGGCCGCACTCGATCTTGAAGCCCAGCTTGAAGTGGAATACAGCCGTGAAGATCGTTCGATCTTTATCAATATCATCAGCGACGATGCCGGTATTTTAATTGGTCGTCAGGGCTTGACCCTTGATTCTCTCCAGTATCTTTTACAATTGGTTGTAAATTCCAAAGATCTCAATATCATCTTGGATGTGGCCAATTACCGTGAGCGCCATAAGGATTATCTCGTCAAAGTGGCTGAGCAATTGGCCGAACGCGTCTTGCGCCATCGCCGCCGTGTGACCCTGAAACCCATGGATGCCCGTGACCGCAAGATTATTCATGAAGCGGTAAAGCCTTTTCCTGAGCTTTCCTCCTCAAGTGTGGGGGTGGAGCCTAACCGTCGCGTCGTGATTTCATTGAAGCGCGCCGATTACGCTGAGCGGCCTTCCCGTGGGGGCGGCGGCGGGAACCGTTACCGCTATAACCGCCACAGCCGCTATTATCACAATAACTAAGCCTTCATGTTGAACGATACGATTGCGGCGATCTCGACCCCTGTAGGGGTGGGCGCAATTGGGATTGTTCGTCTCAGTGGTGTTGCTGCCCTGGATACTGCCCGTAAAATTTTTGCGGGCGCAGAACCCGTCAGCCACCGCGCCAGTTTGGGCCTGATTCGGGACCCCCAGAGTGGGGAGACCCTCGATCAGGCCCTGTTTTTGTATATGCAGGGGCCCCGTAGCTTTACGGGTGAAGATGTGGTGGAATTGCACTGCCATGGCGGTCTGCATCTTTTGCGTTCAGTTTTGAACCTTTGTCTGGCGGCTGGCGCACGTCCTGCGTCGCCAGGTGAGTTTTCGCAACGGGCTTTTCTCAATGGCAAGCTCGATTTGACCCAGGCTGAAGCGATTATGGACCTGATTCACAGCCGCAGTGACCCAGCTTTGTTTCAGGCCACGCATCAGTTAGAGGGGCAACTTTCGGCCCCTATTCGTGCCTTGCGTGAACAATTGCTGGATATTTTGGCGGCGATTGAAGCCAATATCGATTTTCCGGATGAAGTGGATCCTGTTCCTGAGGCTGAGATCGCAAGCATTGTGACGTTGGCTTTAACGCAGGCAGAAAAATTGTTGGCCACTCATCAGGCAGGCCGAATCTGGAAAGAAGGACTACGTTTGGCTTTGATTGGTCAGCCCAATGTCGGCAAATCGACGCTGCTCAACCGTTTATTGCGCTATGAGCGCGCGATTGTCAGTGAGATTCCTGGCACCACACGGGATACGGTTGAAGACGACTGTTTTCTGGGTGGAATCCCCGTGCGTCTTGTGGATACTGCAGGTTTGCGACAGACCACGGATACCGTTGAAAAAATTGGGATTGAGCGCAGTCTTCAGGCCTTTGAGGAAGCCGATTTGGTTTTATTGGTTTTGGATTCAGCCCGTGGTTTGACCGATTATGAGCAGGAACTGATGCCGCGCCTGGCAGCCAAACAAGGCGTGGTGGTTTGGAATAAAATCGATCAAGTAGAGCAACGGCCTGAACTTGAGAGTGTTTTGGATTGGCCCCAGGCGTGGGTGGCTGCGCTTGAAAACCAGGGAATGGAAAGCTTGGAAGCGCTTTTGCAGGCTGAAATTCTCAAACATCAACCCTTGGAGTTCAGTGTGACAATCAATGAGCGCCATCGGCTGTGCTTGCTGCGTTCGCAGGAGGCCTTGATCAAAGCGCAGGAAACATTGACTGCAGGTTTGCCTTCAGATTTTCTTGCGATTGATCTCAAGGAGGCGACTGTCGCCTTTGGTGAAATGATTGGCGCCTCTGTCAGTGACGAAGTTATTGACAGGGTCTTTCATCGATTTTGTGTAGGAAAATAATCATTTTCCCAGCATTTATGTCTCTGGATGTTGATGCTGACAGACTCTTCAGTTAATATTAATTAAGACTTAAACCGGGTGAGGCGATCAAATGTTACAGGCCATTACCAAAATTTTGAATAACCTGAGATCTGTAGATGGCGTTCAGGCTTGCGTGGTCGTGGATCGCGACGGTCTCTTGATCGCCAAGGAAGAATCTACAGAAATGAATAATGCAGAGGAGTTGGCTTCTCTGTTTGCTCGAGCGATTCACTCCTTTGAACGCAGTACCAAAACGGGCTTGAAAGGAGAGAATATTCAACAGCTGATCATTGAGCGTCAAGGCGATGAGAAGTTGATTATGTCTGTTTCTTCTCTTTTTATTCTGGCTGTTATGGCGCGCAGTAATATTAATTTGGGCTTGTTGCGGATTGAAATGAAAGAGACAATCCGTTTGCTGACCCCCCTGTTGGAATCCTGATCCCTCATTCGCAATCCTCAAGAGCTGGAGATAGATCTCGCATGTCAAAACTCACCAAGGCTGACAAGGAACGCCTCTATAGTATTGGTTCGAAACTGCATCTGACCACAGACTGGAAGCGTAACGCAAAGCAGATTTCAGAACTTTTTTCTGAAAACGTGCCTGAAATTGAGATGGCTACCTACTGGACCCAAACCAATGATGCTCTTTACCTGACCCCTGGAGCTGAAACGGTTTTTTCAGAGTATGTCCAATCTCTGAAGCGTGGAGACGTGGTGCAGAGTGAATCTTTGCAACCGATTACCAGTCTCGAGAATTGTTACAGCATGTCTGTGAAATTGGATTCGCAGATGTTGGGACTGATGTTGGTTCAACTGAAGGATGAAGCTTCGATGCAGATGGCTGAGCAATATATCAATGTGCTTTTGCCTCAGTTTGCCCTGGCCCGCTTTGCCACGGAAATGCAGGAAGAAGTAGAAAAACGCACCAGCACGGATAAAATGACAGGCCTTTGGAAACGCTCCTATTTCAATGAGCGCTTTCGTGAAGAAAGTGAACGTCTCAGCCGCTCGAAAGAAATTGGCGTTGTGGCTGTGATGGGCATGGATGATCTGGCCGCGATGGTGCGGATGCTGCCGATTGAAGAACAGAACCACCTGCTTTCGATGGCAGGTAAAACCCTGCGCAATTTACTCCGTCAAACGGACTGGGTGGTACGTTGGGATAATTATGAAGTACTTTTCTATTTCCCCAATACGCCCCCTGAGGCTGCCGTAGATGTCTTTGGACGTTGCGTGAAGGCTTTGGTACGTATCAACCCGCTTCTGCAGGTTGTCGTGGGCATGTGCAGCACCTCAGAGACCACCTCTGCCCGTGGCTTGATTCAATTGGCGGATAAACGTCTGAATTTGGCACGTAAGGATGGCCGCCACCAACTGATCTGTTTTGCCAGCAAGGCAGCAGGTCTGAAGTTCTGGCAATATAATTCCTAAAATAGGATATTTGATGAAACGGGTTGCCATGAACCGATGGTAACCCGTTTTGTTTTGAAAGGCTGTGTGCTCCTCTCTCATGTCTGATTCTTTGGCTTTTATGCAGTTGACTTCAACCCAGCCCTTAGCTGTGGCTTTTTTTAAGCAGGTTTTGCGTTCGGGCCGTCTGTCACATGCCTATCTTTTAAAGGGACAACCTCTTTTGGCTTCTCCTTTGGTGATGGCTTTGGCGCAGACACTTTTTTGTCCGCAAGGGGGGTGTACTCAGTGTCATACCTGTTTGGCGGTGACCCAGGAAACCTGGCCTGATTTGCATTGGATTCGTACATCTGCGGATGCCAAATCGCCGATTTTGAAATTGGCGCAGATCAAAAAATTAATTGAACAGGTCAATTTGCCACCGGTTCAGTCAGCGGTGCAGATCTTCGTGATTGAGCATGCTGAAAATATGAATACGGAGAGTGGCAATGCGCTGCTCAAAACGCTGGAGGAACCCGCCTCCAATTCGTTGATTCTTTTGGTTTCTCCCTATCCTGCGCGGGTTTTGCCGACTTTGCGTTCCCGCAGTCAGCAGGTGATTTTGCAATTGCCAGAAAGCCAGGTTCTGAAACCTGAAGATGAGGCGTTCTGGAGTTGGGAGCAATTGGAACAAACCACTTCGGTGGAGGCACAATTGGCGCTGTATAAATACCTTGAGTCTTTGAATCGTCAAAGCTTGATTTTACAGCTCCAATTTTTTCAGAAAGAGTGCTGGGAGCGTTTGCGCAGCCATTTAAAACACAAGCCTTCGCTTGCGCTTTTGCGCCGCTCACAAGCCTATCTTTCACTTTTTGAACGCACATTGGAGACGGTTGCTGCCTACGGCAATACCAAATTGGCTTTGGAGTTTTTCTGTCAGGATTTTGTCAGGCTGCGCCGTCAGCAAAGCGTCCGCAGTCGGCAGACAGCTTAAAGCTCTTGTTTCTGGATGCTGAGAGCGGTATGGTAAGACGGTACCTGTTTGAGCCGGTGGAACCTCTGCCTGTTCGGGGCGTCTATAGAGAAAGAATGAGGTGCTGTTATGAAACGTATTTTAGTTGCTTTGAGTTTGTGCCTGGTGGCGGGATTGCCGGCCTGTACTGAACGCCAGTTGCCTGGAGCGATAGGAACCAATCAACAAAGCGCGCAAACGGCGAGTTTGAAAATCGTCTTTCTTTTTCAAGATCCCCAAAGTACTTCAGAAACCCCCGGCGCATTTTTGAGCACATTGCACACCCTGCGCTTTGAAATCCGTCAAAACAACAGCAGTCTGAAGAGTGATGAATTGAGCCTTTCAGACAGTGATAAGCAGGCTGCTGAATTGAGTCGCAAGCTTGAAAAAATTCCTGTGGGTCAGATTGAATTGAAGCTGAGTTTTCTGGATAAGGAGGGCAAAGAACTTCAGCCCACTCTGGTTCAGACTCTCAAAACCCTTTCCAATGCAGAGAGCAGTCTCAAAATTGCACTCTACGGAACCGCTCCCCAGGTGCTTGAAACGGTCGATCCGAGCCCGGTTGTCGCTTTGAGTTCACTTTGGAAAGAGCAATTGAGCCTTCAGACAGAGCTTCAGGGTTTGTATCAACAACAAAGCACGCTTTTGCTGCAGGCCCGAACTCTGCTCAAGTCTCAGGCGCCTGAAGATCGTATTCAGCTTGAGCAGGTGCGCAATGAACTCAATACGCTGACCCAGCAAATAGAGCCTAAAGAAACGCGGATTTCTGCAATTGAGAGCGAACTGAAAGGGCTTGAAGCTCAGAGTACGGCCAAAGACATGGTGCAGCTGCTTTTGCTTTTGCAGCAGGCCACCACCCTGCGCAAGGATATCGACATTCTCTTGCAGCGGCGGGCAACGCTTTTCAGCCAATCAAAGGTCTATCTGGGGCAAGGCAACTCAGCCCAGGAATTGCTGAGCCAGGCCCAAACTGAATTACAGACCGTGAATGATTCTCTCAATGTCAAACAGCGTGAACTTGAAACGGTAGTTGCCAATTTAGAGAAACTTCAGGTTCAGGTTGTGGCCTCCAGTGCCTCTTCGCTTTCCAAAGAGCAGCTCCAGTCTGAGTTGGAGCTGCTTGCTCCCGCCATTCAACAATTGGAGACCCATGAACAGGAACTGAAGCAGCAAATTGCGGGCTTGATTGAAAAAACAGATTTGCGCAATACCCAGCGCCGGGAAGGCTATGAGGCTGAATTGAAAGAGCTTCAGGCCCGTCTGGCCGACTTACGCAGTCAGCGCGATGCCCTGCAAAAGCGTTTGGATGCCCTGAAATAATAACCAAAAAACCCCCTCTGAAACAAAGGGGGTTTTTGCTGAGTTTTGTTATTTAATAACAGGTCGGCTGGTCACACGGGTGGGTTGTCCTTTGGCTAAGGGGGCTCGTTTTTGAGGGGCCGTGGCTTGTTTGCGCACGGCTGTAGAAACCAGTTTCATTTCAACATGCCAGCCCGGAATGGTATAGCGGGCATAGACAATACCCAGGCCTGGTGTGATCCAATAATCACCTACATTGGTATAATATTGCTGAAAAGTGCCAATGACATCGACACGGGTCGCATTAAACTGTCCCGCAGGCATCGTAATGCTTTCGGGGCCAATGACCTTTGCCAGCCAATTTTCTTCTTCCCAGCGTGCGCCAGTGGCCAGCGGCATATGCATGAAATCCACCTGCAGTCCTTCAATATAATCAGCTCCTGCACCCAGGTAGGTGGCTCCTTGTACCAAAGCACCTTGCGGGGTTAAACGCAGGGCTGGAAAAGTATACCCATTTGAAAAAGGATCATCAAAACGCAGTTCCAGAATGGTTTCTCCATTGGTTTGAATCACTTTTTCGGTACGCAAAACAACTTGCATTTTCTTTTCATCATAAGGGTCCATAACCGGGGCGGCTGTTACTTCATAGACCCATTCGAAGCCCTCTTGAACTTTAAAGAGATGATTGGGGGCTGTTTGAGGTGTCCGGCGGGATTGGGCTTGAATTTGTGCCGGATTCAGCGTGTTGAGAGGGGAGACCTGGGGAGCACAGGCTGTGGCAAAGCCCAAGAGCAGAGCGAAAGAAGCAAGGCGTTTGAACATCTGGAATGACCTCGGAAAATTCTGAGAAGTTTATTAAATTATTTTAACATAAATTTAATCTTTTGATCCAGCACAATTTGGGGGAATCCCCATGGATGCTTTTAGGAGGAGGGAGGCAACCAAGCCGCGATCTTCAGACTAAAATAGTTTGCACGTGCGGGATCCAATTGACTCTGCCTTGAGAACCAGCGCTGGTTCAGAGCCTGAAAATTCGCTTTGTTGATAGCATCAGAAGCTTGATTTTTCAAGTACTGCTGGCTGGCGGATCTGAGGATTTCGACCTGTTGGTCTAATCCAAAAGCACGGTAACCCTGTAAGGCCTCCAATACCAACAAGCCTCGGGTACGGCGAAAATAGCCCTCGAAGCCGTCGATTTTTAGTTCACGCTCGAGATAACAGGTGGCATAGCTCCAGCTTAAATCAAGTGGAAGTTTTTTCAATTGACGCAGAAAAAAACGGTTGGAAAAATCCTGGCTGCGGATCAACTGATCCTGAAGATAGTCATCTACTTTGCTACAGATATAGCGGCTCTGTTGTTTTGCTGAGCGTAACTGTTGAAAAGAGGTTTGTTTGATGCGGGGATATTCTGCCAAGCTTTTAAGTGTTTTGGCTTGGGTTTCTATTCGGCTGCGCAAGGGGGCTTTTGCAGGCAGAAAAGAGCAGGCATTTAAACTGAACAGAAGCAGCAGGGTGAACTTTTTCATGGGAAACCTCTTTGGTGTGTCTATAAAGAATGAAACGTCATGCTGCAAAAAAGGTTACAAGTTATGCAACATTCTGCTGCATTTTCAAGAATTACACCTTGGACTAATATTTTATTAACGAGAACTAAACGTTCATAAAATCAATAGATAAAGGTTAAATTAGGTAATTCAAAATGACACATATTTCAGGGCATCCCACTTTGGATCGCATGATGCATGCTGCAGGCAGTATTTTTACTCCCAATCATCAACATGGCACCTCTGCTCCAGCTCAAACGACTGAAACACCCGCTTTTCTGGGGCCCCAAGATCAGCTTGTTGTTAAAGGAGCAAATGGGATTCCAGCTACCCAGGAAGCGTGGGTGCCCTTCAAGAGTTCAAAAACTGGGGCTGCTGTTGGTGCGATGACGGGTGTGATCGTAGGGACGGTGGCAGGCTTTGCCTCGGCTGCTGCGATTGGCGTATTGGCAAAGGATCCGAAAATGGCTTTGTCTGTGGGAGCCAGTGTTTATCTTACCAGTATCGGAGCCGGTGCTGTTGCGGGTGCAGTGGGCTATAAAACCCGCTCAATGAATATTGACACCACAGAACCCCCCATGGGCTCACTCTTTGATACACCCGAACAGGCCCGGATCAATATGGAAAAATCGAAGCAAATCTGGGAAAAAGCAGGTTTTGTCGGCGTAAAATAGTTCAACCCCTTCGTCTTTGTGTAGCCCGGAATTTTCAAAATTCCGGGCTTTGTTCTGTTCTTGGGTTTAAATAAAAAGCAAATTGTTGGTCTTGAAACCCCGTTTCGAGATAACTGCGTTCTTGGATTTCAATCTCTCCTGCTGCGTGCCAACGCAGCAGGGTGGTGGAACGTGTGCCATAGTGGGGCTGTTGAATGAAAATGGGTGAAAGTTGCCGTTCAAGGGGCAGGCCTACGCCTGTTTCTGGCAAGTCAGGATCTGGCCAGGTATCCTCTGAGCGCATCAGCGCAAAGCCTTTTTCGGCACTGAAGTTTGACGATTTTTCGACTAAGGCAGAAAATTCTGTACGGGCTTTGACCAGTTTGGGCCAGGGAGTATCGAGTAAATGGTTACTCAATCCATAAATCCCGGCTTGAAGAGCCTGTGCGGCTGTTTTGCTTCGGTTTGAAAACCAATAGGCTTGATCTTGTGTGCCGAGCAAAAGATTGAAGCCTCCGTAATCATTCGGATTTAATGCGTTGAGAAAGTGCTCGGGTGAGTGCTTGCTGAGGAGATAATCCCGTATTAACCAGCCTCTGCTCAAGGGAGCCGTTTCTGCTTTCGCTTCGCGGTAATTGGTAACGGCTGCCCAACGCCCATTTTCGGTAATGCCCAGCCAGGTTCCGCCTTGTACCAGGTCTTTCCCCCCATAGATAAGGGGTTGTGTAGGCCAGGCATGCAGGGCAGCTGTAGCGCGTTGCTTAAACTCATCACGGTTGGCCAAAAGAATCAATGGGGTTTCCGGTCGGATTTTCCAGGCCCAGACGATTAAACACATGCTGTTTTCTCCTTTGATTGAACCCATGATCTAGAAGTAAAGCTATTTTAAGCATAACTTAAGCTTATCTAAACTGTATTGACTTCAGAGCAGGCCATTTATTAGGCATAAATAGCTTAACCCTACCCGAAAGGAAAGCCTATGCCAACGATCGCTGCCCAGCCTCTGCTGAGCATTGAACCGCTTCGCGTGACTCCCACGCTTCAGCCTGCTCAGGCATTGGATAAGCCGTTACTTTCTGTTTTGCCCGATGATCGTTTGCAAGTTTCATCTGTTTCCCAACAAAAAGGGATGGCTGCTTTGAGCTTAGCGCTTGAGCAACCTTCCCGTGCTTCGGGCTTTGTGAAAAATACAGGCGGACACTTTACAATGGATGGCAAGCCTTTTCGCTATGTGGGAACCAATATGTACAGCCTGGCCAAAGAAAAGCCTGAAACCCAGGAAAAAATGCTGAAAGACGCAGCAGAACATGGTTTTACCGTGGTGCGTTTTTGGGCCTATGAAAACTATGGGGCCACCCCCGAAGTGATGCAACGTCTCTGTGATTTGGCTGCAAAATACAAACTTAAACTGATTCCTTGCCTGGCAGACCGTTGGGTGATGAGTGAAGCCGATCGTAAAAATGACCATTTTTATAAAGAAGGTTTTCAGCGTGATTATCTGCCACGGGTCAAAGACCTGGTCTCTCAGTTGAAAGATCGCCCTGAAATCATGATTTGGGAGTTGATCAATGAGCCTGAAACCGAGGCCTTTGAGTCGATGTATTCGTTCAGTAAAACCGTTTCCGAAGCGCTTAAAAAAGAGGACCCCAATCATTTGATTTCGCTGGGAACGATTGGGGGTATTGGGGATAAATTTGGCTCTCAGCTCAGCCGTTTTTCGACAGATAATTTTCGCAAACTCTATGCGATTCCCAGTTTGGATGCTGCCTCCATCCACAATTATTCGTATGATGCAACGGTTTTAGAACGTTTGGATATTCTCTACCGTTTTTCAGGAGAGAAAGAAAAAGGGGAAGCCTTTGGCAAAGCTGATCAGGTGGTTTCCTGGGCTTCACGTCAGCTGGACCAATGGGCTTTGGATGCCTTTGGGGTTCAATTGCAGCGTCCTGCGACCCTGCGTGGGGTTTGGGATCAAATGAATATGACCGATATTCAAATTGCCAAGGATTTGGGCAAACCGCTCTATGTGGGCGAAGTGGGTTTTAAACAGGCCCATGGTGAAGATCGACAAAAACTATTGCGTTTGGATCTCTCACGCTATACACAAGCCGGCGCACAAGGTTATATGCTCTGGTCTTATCAGGCCCAGGGCAAGTCGGTGGATGGCCATGATTATGGTTTTGCGGATCAGGATCAATTGGCTCCGGTAGTCAAAGAATGGAACCTCTATTTTGCTCAAACCGCTGCACATTCTGAACAGACAGCAAAAATAACTCCTCCCCCTGGAGATAATTTTTCAGATTTGCATCAGCTGGGACAAGGCCTGCAAGCGGCAGGACAAAGCGTGCTCAAGCAGGTTTCAACACAAACCCGCAGTGTGGGGCAAGGGATTGAAACTCTCGATCGCCGTTTGGGGGATGTGGTGCCTGATTTTCTCTATCGCTGGATGAAATAAGGTTTGTGCTTTTGCTATGATGGGGAAAACGCACCCATTGGAGAATAGCCTATGTCTGCCCGCTGGAACCCGCTTCCCCCTGAACCCTCTGACTTGGATGACCATGCTGTGCGTTTGCAAGGGGATGCTTTGCAGGGCAAACGAATTGCACTTTTGGTCTGTGGCGGAATAGCGGCAATCAAAGCCCCTCTCTTGGTGCGTGAGTTGCGTCGCCAGGGCGCAGAAATCACGGTCTTTGTCTCCGAAGAAGCTTTGCGCTATACCACAGAAGAAGCTTTGGCCTGGAGTTCAGACCGACCGGTGATCAGCCGATTAAGCTCCCGTTCGGAGCATCTCAGTGGTCAAATGGCTTTTGATGCCTGTCTGGTGGCCCCCGCCACCTACAATACCCTCAATAAATTCAGAAATGGCATTGCTGATACCCTGTTAACAACCTTTCTGGCTTCGGCTCTGGGCAGATTGGAGCGTGGGCAAACCCGTATCTTGGTGGCTCCTACTTTGCATGGCAGTATGCACAATGCGATTTTAACTGAAAGTCTGAATGCTTTACAGGAAATGGGCGTAGAAGTGATTCCTCCCAAGCAGGGCGATGGCAAGCATTTGCTGCCTGAGCTGGAAGAGATCGTCATGCGTACTGCCCGTTCTTTAACGGCTTCACCCTTAAGGGGGATTCCTGTCTTGGTGACAGGGGGGCCCACGCCTGTTCATCTGGATCAAATTCGCCGTTTGACCAACCGCTTTACAGGCCAATTGGGAATCGCCATTGCCAAAGAGCTTTGGTTGGCTGGGGCTGAAGCTTATTTGATTCAAGGCGAGAGTGGCTTGATTCCCCCGGTCTGGTTACCCCATCAGATCGTGCCCGATTATGCGACTTATCAGCAGACGGTTTTAAAGGTGCTTGCAGAAAGAGAGATGCCCGTTGGCATCTTTTCTGCTGCGGTTGCTGATTATTCTCCGCGCGAGGTTTACCCAGGCAAACGGCCCAGTGGGGAGACAGAATGGGAATTGAAACTTGTACCGACAGAAAAGGTGATACAGCGGGTACAAACGTCTTTTCCTGAGTTGATGCTGATTTCCTTTAAATTTGAAGCCCAGCTTTCGCATGCTGAATTGATGCAGATTGCCCGTCAGCGCCTGGAATCAGGCCATGCCGCCGTGATCGCCAATCGGGCTGAAGAACAGGGTGCTGAACAGGTGGCATGGTTGGTAACCCCCCATCAGCCTGAGCTGCGAATGGAATCCAAAGCTGGAATTGCCCGTGCTTTGAAGCTTTGGCTTGAGCAAGCCTTGAAGTGAAATAACGGACAGAGAAAAAGTCCGTGGCCTTGCTCTTGCCACGGACCAGAAAAGTACGGAAATTTTTCTTTTGCCCCACTGAGGACCTTGCTGGGACTTTTTTATTCTGTCAGTTTTTTTAAGCTGTGAAAATGCAGCATTTTGTTGCATCAATTTCCTTTGCTGTGGCTTCCAGAGGTTTGATATACTCTAGATATGCAAAAGCAACCCCTGATTTCGGTTATTACTCCGCTTTATAACTATGAAAAATTTATTGGCGGTTGCATTGAAAGCGTTTTGGCACAAACCTATCCCCATGTGGAAATGGTGATTGTAGATGATGAGTCCACAGACCACAGTGCTGAAGTCGTTCGGGAATACGCACAAAAATATCCTCAAATTCATTATATTTATCAATCAGGAAAAAAACTGGGCCCCTGGAAAATGGGGGTTGTTCCTGCCATCAATACTGCGATTCAGGCAGCCCAAGGCGAGTATATTGCCTGGCTAAGTGCTGATGATTTGGCTTGTCCTGAGCGTCTCAGTCATAGTTTGGCTGTCTTTACTGAGCAATTCCCAGACGACGACCGTTTGGCAATGGTTTATGCGGATACCTATCTGGAAGTGCATGAACGGGAATGTTTTGATAAGGTGCCTTTGCCCTTGGCCGATGTAGAAAAGGCATTTGATACCCAAGGCTACGTGCGTTGGCAAAGTCGGGATCAGGATTATGGCGAGGGATTGCTTCTACAAAACTTTAAAAACAATGTTATCAATGGCAGTACCAGTTTGATCCGTAAATGCGTGTTTGATGAGATTGGTTTGTTTGACAGTGCGTATCCATTGGTTCATGACTATGAAATGTGGATGCGCATGTTGCTGAAAGGATACCGGATTCAATTTTTGGCTGAACCTTTGATTATTTCTCGTATTCACACAGTCAATGTGCCTCGCTGGCACGCTTGCCAGCAAGAGGCTAAACAGCTGATACACAAAATTTGGATGGATTATGCACTTGAAGAGCTTTGTCTCAGCCCCTCTGCAGGGTCTGATGAAAGAGCTGATTTTCATTCTGCTTTGGGAGAGACTTTTGCTGAAAAGCGAATGTTTGACTTGGCTATTTCTGAATTTCGGAGATCAATGGAGCTTTCTGGTCGTTCTGATCTATATTTTGATGTATATAAACAAGTTGTCTTGAGCTATTTATTTCCTGTTTACAGATTGCTTCGCTACGGACATCGGTTATGAGTTTTTCGAATGCCCAAGAGTGGGCTCGACATTGGTTCGCTTTTTCTTCGCAAGAGTGGGCTTTTGTTTGGCCTCACGAAAAAGGACATTTTGAATATTTCTTTGGTCAAAAGAATGATAACCGTGAACTTTTAAATCAAGCGTTAAAACGTTTGATGAATGATTCCCACGATTGGGGAGCCCACGTGATCTTATGGATTTTTGGCCGTCATTATCCTATCAGAGAAGTTGGGCCAGGATGGTGGCAAGAGGCTTATCAAAAGGTATTGAGTGCAGGTAAAATGCTCAACATTTTACCTCCTATTCGTGATTTTCGTGTGACTTATTTGGTTCTTACTTATAATCGTCTTCAAAAATTAAAACGTACGATAGAGGCGATTAGAACTCAAACCTGTTCTGATTGGCTTTTGATTATTTGCGATGATGCTTCGCAAGATCAAACCTCAGAATATTGTTCTCATTTGACTGAACTAGATAGCCGTATTACGTATACGCGTAATCCTGTAAATTTAGGAAGTGCTAAAACCTGGAACCGTTTGTGTGAATTAGCTCAGACTGAACTGGTTGCTTCTTGTGCTGATGATGATTGGCTTTATCCAGATCATTTAGCTATTACTCGTCAAGGATTTCTCGATTATCCATGGAGTGCCATGAGTGCGGGTGGTTTTCATATTGTTTCCCCAGAGGGAGTTTTGCTCCGTAAGCATGGCCCTTTTGCACCCTTTGGTGGCCCAATTGATAATCAAAGAGAATTACAGCGTTGTGGTTTGATTTGCCCTGTAGGACCTGGTGTTGTGCATCGAAAAGAACTTTTGCATCATTGGGCGTCTGTAGATCCTCTGTACAGTGGACAAGGTGAACAATATGCGGGATGGGATTATTTGTTGACAGTGAAAACAGTTGGGCAGTTTGAGGCTGTTTTTCATCCTCAAATCTTGAGCTTTATGGAGGGAAATCCTTTATCGACTTATGCGAATCGCGATAACTCTTCTGAACTGATTTTTTTGTTGCGAGAAATAGTGAATGATTATAACGCTCTTTATGGTCCAAAATCTTATCCCTGGATTTTAGCTGAAAAGTTTTTGAAAAACCTTCGCTTTACACAAATCAAACGTCAGACACAAAGTTTGTCGATAAATATGAATTTATTGGATAGTGTAGAAGCTGAGATTGCTTCTCTCTGCTCTCATACAGAGTTGCTCAAACTCAATCCAAATGCTCCTTTCTCTGATCGCTCGCGTTGGCTTGAGGCTTTAGAATATCGTCTTATACGTTGGGGAATACATAAACTTCCTTTACCTCCTCAAACGTAAATATAGGTTCATAAGCTCTTGTGCTATATGAGATGTTGAAAATCTTTGAAGACAATCCTGACGTATCTGTTTTGAAGAATAACTTTTGTATTGATTGATCATTGTAAGCATGGCTTGCGCCAATTGATCTGGTTGGCCGATATCTACCAAAACTCCATTTGTTTTGGTTACTATATCTTCTGGCCCTCCACAACGTGTTGCAATGATGGGCTTGCCACAAGCTAATGCTTCAATATAGCTGATCCCGAAGGTCTCTGAGTAACTGGGTAAAACAAATGCATCTGTGGATTGGTAAAAAGAAATTGTTTCAGAATGTGGTAAGGGGCCTATAAAGTTTATAAAACGATCTATTTTTAAGCTTTCTGCTTTGTGTTTATATTGGTTAATCATTCCTCCTCCAATAAGTTGAAGGCGAACGTGGGGGGCTTGAGTAATTACTTTAGCCAAGGCGATAAGTAAATCATCAATTCCTTTGCTGGGACTAAGATGAGCGACGCAAAGAAATTGAAACTGATCAGAAGGTTGTTTTTCTTTGGGGATAAACAAGGTTTCATCAACAATATTAGGAATAACTTCAACTCTTTTTATCCCGAGAGCCCGTATGCGTTTTGCTAAGCTTTCACTTACTGCAACTACACTATTCGCTTGATTTAAAGGCTTTTCCAATAAAGGAGTAAGTTGACCTTTGTTCGTAATAAAAGCTTTATTTGGAAATGGAAATGGCCCCATATGTTCTGTAATAATAAAAGGGATTTCAAGTAATTGAGCCAAATACCAACCAATGTGTCCTGCTGGCCAAGTGACATGGGCATGTATTAAATCTATTGTGCCAAATTTTTGTTGAATATAGTTCAGGTTTTTAAGATGTGCTTTGCGTATTCCATTTAAATTTCCATATAGGAAATGCTCACTCCATGTCAGTGAAGGGGTTGATATTTCTACAAAATTATTTTGTTTTTCTGTAATGATGGGTGAGGTTTTTTTTTGACTATAAAATACATTTAATTTGTGTATTGCATTCAATATATTTCTGGGGCTTATTAAGAATTCATAAGGGCAATGTGAACTTATAATAAAACGATCATTGGGAAAATTTTTAGCTAAAGCGCTTGCCTGTTGTTGAACAAAAATACCGCTATAAGGAAATTGAGGATAAGGATACCAGCTTGGGATAATTAAGATATTCATTTTTTCAGCATTAATAATTTTTTTGAATAACTAATAATAAAAAATTTTTCTTTTTTTCCTAAAAGTATTTTCCAAATATAAATGATATATATTATGAATAATATATTGTTAAGTAAAATGCTTTGTAAATTAAGTTTTTCTGAGTCAAAAATTGTTAAAATAATGATTGTTGTGTAAAATAATGAAAATTTAATTAAAAATCCTAATTCATATTGGATATTGATGTAGTTTTTTGATTTTTTATTATTCCATTTAATTAATAAAAAGCACATAAATACTTGTCCGAAAATTTGTGCGGTAAGTGCTCCAACGCCTTTAAGATAGGGGGTTATTAATACTGATAAACTAATAAAAATAATTACCGTAATTCCTTGAAAGATGATACTATAGCTGATCTCTTTTGCAATATAAGATTCTACACTTAAAATAAGCAAAATTCCTGTGAATAGTTGAACTGTGGAGCTAAGTCCTATCAAGCGATAGGCTGGATAAAAATTCGGTTGAGTAAAAATTACAATAATGGGTTTTGCGAATAAATAAAGTGCAATACTGATTGTCCCTACGGATAGCAGGTAATAGGACATGATTTTTCCGAAGACAATTTTGGCTTCGTCTGGTTTTTCTTTAAAAGACCAGACGAAGGGGGTCCAGGCGGTTATAAATGCATTAATGACGAGTGAAAGTGCTGTGCCAAAGGTGGTTCCAATTGAGTAAATACCTATTTCTTCAAGACTGGCATATACTTTTAAAATATAAATATTTCCCTGTTGCATGAGAAAGTAGAAAAGAAAACCTGGCAGAGAAATCATTCCGAGTTTAACCAATTCACGTACGACAGAAAAATTTTGGAATAAACGAACACCTGCGTAATTCCAGAGGAGTAATACCATACATAAGGTGCCGATAGCATTGCCTAAAAAACGTCCAAAATTACCCCAATGAAGGACTGCAACAAAAAAAGTAGAGAGAGAAAGATTGATAAAATTAACACTTGTATAAATAGCTACTGTGGTCAGGCTTTTGTTTTCATATTGTAATTTTAAGGCTAGAGGTACAGTTGCAATAGTTAAAGCACTGGTTAGAAGCATCAGGCAGACCAGATCCTGATGCTCAGGTGTTGAGAAAATCCATTGGCTGATATGGGCACTGCCAACCCATGCAATCAGAAGTAAACAAAATATGCCAGGAAATAAGAGCATCTGTGCATTAAATATGACTTGTTTTCGATAATCAGGATCCTCATGTGCATGATAAACCAAACCTATGGCTGTACCCATTCCTAGGGATAAAAAACCAATGATAAAGGCACTGACTAAACCTAAAACAGAATTTACACCATAATCCGCTGGTGTGAGGAAAGAAGTAAAAAGAGGCAGGATTAAAAGTGATAAGGCTTGGTAGGTTGCAGTTCCCAATCCATAAATAAGTGATTGCTGAATCAGGCGTTTTAGATGTTCTAACATGATAGAGATATAAAGATTTTGAATGGAGAGACGGTTCTAATTTTCACAATGCCTTTATACCTTACTTATCTGGGATCTTTGAAATCTTAGCATGAACACTTGATTCTTACGAGTTTTGGTCTGATGTATTTCCTCTATTAAGATGTTTAGCTCAGGAAGTTTTTTCTTGGGCTTTTTACTTGCGTCCCAATAAAAATGCTCCCTGGGGTTTTTCGGCATGCTGCCCCTCAGAAAAAACCAATTGTCCTCGTAAATAGGTGCGTTTTACGACCCCCCTCAGTTCTTGACGTAGATAGGGTGAAACAGGGTGTTTAAAGAAAATCTGTTCAGGGCTTAATTTGAATCGGGCATTTGGGTCCCAGATGACAAGATCGGCATCTGCTCCAAGAGCGATGCGTCCTTTTTGGGGTTGACCGATAAAATCAGCAGGGGCAGTTGACATCAGCTTTGCCAATTCTTCAAGGCTGAAACCGCGCTCTTGGGCACGTGTCCAGACACTGGGCAATCCCAATTGCAAAGAGGCAATGCCGCCCCAGGCATGCAGAACATCTCCCGCTTCGAAACATTTTAAACCTGGGATGCAGGGAGAGTGATCGGTCACAATGCAATCGAGAAGCCCCTCTTTGAGGGCCTGCCAAAGGGCTTCCTGGTTGTTTTGTTCTCGAATGGGGGGCATGCATTTGTATTCAGGATGCCCATCTGGAATGGTTTCTGCGGCAAAGTAAAGATAATGCGGGCAGGTTTCTACACTGAAGGGCAGGCCTTCTGCTTTGGCTGCACGAATATCCGGGAGTGCAGAGGCCGACGAAAGATGCACGATATGGGTTGGGCAGCCGGTCTCGCGACACAGTTTAACCATGTGTTGGATTGCGCGATCTTCCCAGTCGCGTGGGCGAGACTGAAGAAAGGCTTGGTAGCTTTGTGCCTGGCTTTCAGCATGAACAGGTGCCTTTCCTTCCAATTCAGCATGTACCAGCAGAGGAACCCCGGCCTGTTTGAGGATCGGCATGGCAATTTTTAAATCTTGAGTTTGTGCTTGGGGGAAGTCATCGATCCCTGAATGGATCAGAAAACATTTAAAACCCAGGACGCCGTCGTTAATCATGGCCACCAATTCATTTTGATTGTTGGGAACGACCCCTCCCCAAAAACCGATATCGATCCAGGCCTGGTTTTGGGCTACCTGGCGCTTGAGCGCAAAAGCCTCAACGCTGGTGGTTACTGGGTCTGAATTCAAAGGCATATCGACCAAGGTGGTGACTCCCCCAGCGGCTGCTGCACGGGTGGCTGTCCAAAATCCTTCCCATTCAGTGCGACCAGGTTCATTGACATGGACATGCGGGTCTACCAGCCCAGGCATCATCACAGCCGAGCCCAGGTTTTCTGCTGTTGGGGTGCAGGTACCCAATTCAATGCCTGAAATTTTTCCGTCTGCGATATGCAGGGTGGCTGCCTGTTCGCCTGTGGGCAAAATCACGCGCTCGCTGTAGAGACTCAATGCCGTCATAGTTGCTTTCCCTTCAGGGGTAATTTGAACTAATTTTAGCTTGTTTTGAGAAGCTTGCCCATTTCTTTGACCTGCGGAAAAAGGATGGGACAAATGGTTTTCGAATCTTGTTTAAATTTTTTGATTTTCTAAGAAATCAATTGTTTTGCCTTTTCAATTTTTGGGAATAGTCATTGCATCCTCGGATTCGGTTTCCTTACCGAATGGCCGCTAAGCAAGTAAGAGTTGATGGGTAAAATATATGTTTTCAAAGCTTTATTTTCAACGTAAAGCTCAAAAAGGATTTACCTTGATTGAGCTGATGGTCGTGATTGTGATTATTGGGATCCTGGTCGCCATTGCCTTGCCCAATTTTATTGGCGCTCAGGATCGTGCCAAAATCTCCAGTGTGAAGGCCAATATGCATGCTTTTCAAACCATGGTTGAAACCTATGGTGTAGATTGGGGGGGAGCTTACCCGACATCCTATGCTTCGCTTCAAACCGAAGCTGTTGTGGGCAATTACGCAAAGTCTTATACCAATCCTTTTTCTTCTGTTACCGTTTCTCTGAGTGTGGATACGGATTGTAAGCGTTTGGCAGAGGTGATCACGGGTTCAAATGCGCCTTCAAGTTATACCACTACTGCCACATATACAGGGCCCGGAGCAACCCAATGTTTTGGGCAAGTGATCTACCGTCGAGCCGTTTCTGGTGCGACTTTATATGCGGTTTATGGGCTTGATAAACAGGCGCGGTTTATTCAAGACAAAGGGCGTATTTTGGATTTGAGTAATTCCTGAGCGGGTTTTAGTTTGCGTTTTGTTGTGTGTTGGGAGTGGGAATATTCAACCAACGTTCACCCAGCCAACCCTTGCGTGTTTCGAGCTTGACATTGGCTCCCCCCTGAAAATGACTCCAGAGGCTGGCATTCACCTTGAAAATAGGGGGCGGTGCCTGGAGGTTTTGGCAGCTTATATAGAGTAGATAAGGGGTATTTCCTGCTGTTTTGGGATCGAAGTCAGAAGGACGAATATGGCAGTTGTACTGGTGTATTTCGCTTCCTTCACTTAAAAAATTGAGGGGCAGTACCAAGCTGCAGAGAGCGCCCAGAATCAAAATAAAAGTAACAAAGGGGCGGTATTGATGCATGGCCCGAAGGAGAATCAGGGGAGTATGTTCTTTGCGGCTCATTTGTCCCATGTGAAAGCGGATACGCAATAGAATCAGGGCCAGGAGCAGGAGTAAAATATTGGGAATCAATAAAAGCGTGGGGGATTGAAAAAAGTGATTGGCGGCCAAGAGCGTATAGAGAGAAAAGGTTGAACTCAAAAGCAGGATCCAGGCTGCGGCGAATAAGCCCTGAAACCAACTGGTGCTGCGAAGCTCTTCAAATTCTTCATGCAGTTGAGCGGTGCCTTTGATGGCCATGAATCTCTCCTGAGCGTAGGGTTGTCTCCTTAAGAATAGCTTGAGAACGCCAGAAGATCTACTGCCTGATTCGTTCTTTTCTTGCGGTTGTTTTCTGAAGTTTGCAGCTTGGGGGAAGCAATCGAGCGATGCAGAAAATCATCAAAAGAATGTTAAAGTGAGATCATCTTTTCTTTGGAGTCTGGTGTTCATGTTCAAAGCGATCCAAAATTTACGCTGTTTGGGGCTGTTTTTACTTGTCTTTTCATTTTTGACTATCTTGGCTCCGCATGCTTGGGCGCAGACCAAAGAAGCTGTGGCGGTTCTTGAGTTAAGGGCCCAGGGAAACCTGGATCAGGCTGAAGCCAGTCTTTTAACCGATCGGGTGCGCAGTCTGGTGGTACAAAACCCTGGCTTTAAAGTTCTTGAGCGTGAAGGAATGGATCGTATTTTGCGGGAGCAGGGTTTTCAAGCGACGCAAAACTGTGAAAATGAAGCCTGTTCGGTCAAGTTGGGCCGGTTGCTGGCCGTCCGAAAAATCATTACAGGCAGTGTGAGCAAGCTTGGCTCAATTTATACCTTGAGTTTGCGTGTGGTGGATGTGGAACAGGGTACGATTTTGGCTGAGCGTTTTGTGGATTGCAATTGTTCTCTACAATCCCTTCTGTTTGAACAGGTTTCACCCCTGCTTCAGCAATTGCTGGGCCAGGCTCCAACTGTTTTGCCTGATGCCGTCAAGCCCTCTGAACCTTCCATCCGAAAACGCAAACCCTTTCAGTTGGGGCTGGAAGGAGGGTTTTCCGATTATTGGGGGGTAACCCTGGGATACAACTTCAATGAATATTTGGCCTTGCGCTTGGGCGCTACCTATCATCAAATGCAATTCAATGCTAATTTTAGTACTTCAGACGGGATTGGCGGGGTCGCTGGCTTACGGGCTTATTTCAATCCGCATGATTGGGCGGGTTTTGTAGAGGTGGCGGCAACGACTGAGCTTTGGTTTATTCCCCGCTTGGGTTTAGAATATCGCAATGATTGGGGACTCAATCTGTGGTTGGCGGGGGGCTGGCGTTATCGCTATGTCAATGGTGGTCAATTCGATGCCGTTGGGGGAGTGGGTTACGCGTTTTAAGCGCTGTGGCAAGAGCCTAAGGCTTTTCCTGTCTATCTAAGTCTGTGCTGTCTGCCTTGAAATTCTACCCCCGTGTATAATGAGTGGGTATGCGATCGGGCCCCTGCCCCGGTGCGTGAATAACCCTCCTTAGGAAGGACATGGCAATGACCGAAGCACACGAAGATGCCCATGCCATCGAAGAAATTGAAACCCGTGAATGGCTTGAATCTCTTGATTACGTGATTCAAGACGGTGGCTCTGAACGAACCCGCCGCTTGTTTGTACGTTTACAGAACCGCGCTGCCAAATTTGGCGTGGATTTACCTTATTCAACCACGACCCCCTATGTGAATACGATTCCCCGCCACCAGCAACCCCCCTATCCAGGTCGTTACGAGATTGAACGCCGGATCAAGAGCATTATGCGTTGGAATGCCATGGCCATGGTGGTGCGTGCCAACCGCGATGAAGACGGGATTGGCGGCCATCTTTCTTCCTTTGCCTCCAGCGCAACGCTCTATGAGGTAGGTTTTAACCATTTCTTTCAGGGTAAGCATGGCGAAAAGGCTGCCGATCAGATTTACTTTCAAGGCCATGCCGCACCCGGGATTTATGCCCGCGCTTTTCTTGAGGGGCGTTTAAGTGAAGAACAGCTCAGCAATTACCGGCGTGAACTGCAAACCGGAGGCGGGCTTTCTTCTTATCCCCATCCCTGGTTGATGCCTGATTTTTGGGAGTTCCCCACTGTTTCCATGGGCTTGGGTCCTTTGATGTCCATTTACCAGGCCCGATTCAATAAATACCTTGAAAACCGGGGTTTAAAAAAACAAACGGGTAAGGTCTGGGCCTTTTTGGGCGATGGCGAAATGGATGAGCCTGAATCCTTGGGGGCGATTAGCCTGGCGGGTCGTGAGCAGTTGGACAATCTGGTCTTTGTGATCAATTGCAATCTCCAGCGCCTGGATGGCCCGGTGCGTGGCAATGGTAAGATTGTCCAGGAACTGGAAGGCGTTTTCCGCGGTGCAGGTTGGAATGTGCTCAAAGTGCTTTGGGGCAGCGATTGGGATACCCTGCTTGAAAAAGACAAGACCGGTCTGTTGGTTCAACGCATGAATGAAACCCTCGACGGTGAATACCAGAAGATTAAAGCCAGCGGTTCCGGGGCCTATGTGCGCGAACATTTCTTTGGTAAATATCCCGAATTGTTGGAACTGGTCGAAGACTATACCGATGACCAGCTCTGGAATCTGCACCGGGGGGGCCATGACTCTCTCAAGGTCTATGCTGCTTACCATCAGGCAGTACATACCCAGGGCATGCCCACGGTGATTCTGGCCAAAACAATCAAGGGCTATGGTTTGGGCGATTCTGGTCAAGGCAAGAATGTCGCCCACCAACAGAAAAAACTGACCGAGGACGAAATCCGTGAGTTCCGCTCGCGCTTTGGTATTCCGATTGCCGATGAAGATTTACTGAGTGTGCCCTTTTACAAACCCAGCCCCGACAGTGATGAAATGCAGTATTTGCACGAACATCGCCAGAAATTGGGCGGGCCTGTTCCTCAGCGTCGTGTGCAATTGGCCCCACTGGCCCCTCCGCCGGATAAACTTTTTTCAGAATTCGATGGCGGCAGCGAGGGACGCGAGCTTTCAACGACCATGGCCTATGTGCGCATGCTTTCCCGTTTTCTCAAAGATAAAAACCTTGGGCCCCTGATTGTGCCGATTATCCCAGATGAAGCCCGTACCTTTGGCATGGAGGGCCTGTTTAATCTCTATGGGATTTACTCCCATGCGGGTCAAAAATATGATCCCGTGGACAGCGATTCATTGATGCGCTACCGCGAAGCCCAAAATGGGCAGATTCTTGAAGAGGGGATTACGGAAGCGGGTTCGCTTTCCTCTTTTATTGCCGCAGGTACAGCCTATGCCAGTCATGGCGTAAATACCATTCCCTTTTTCACTTTTTATTCGATGTTTGGTTTGCAACGTGTGGGGGATTTGGTTTGGGCGGCCGGAGATATGCGCTGCAAGGGCTTTTTAATGGGGGCTACTGCCGGGCGTACCACCCTGGCAGGCGAAGGTTTGCAGCATCAGGATGGAAACAGCCATGTGCTGGCGCTTCCCCACCCGACCTTAAAGGCCTATGACCCCGCCTTTGCCTATGAGATCGGCGTTTTGCTCCAAGAGGGTATTCGTCGGATGTATGTTGAACAAAAAGATGAATTTTACTATATCACCATTGGCAATGAGGCCTATGCACAGCCCCCCATGCCAGAGGGAGTGCGTGAAGGCATTCTCAAAGGGCTTTACCGCTTCAAACGTTCGGAGTTGGTGCAGCCCAAGGCCCGTGTGCAGCTTTGGGGCAGTGGGGCGTTAATGCCGGGTGTGCTCAAGGCCGCTGAAATGCTTGAACGCTACGGTGTTGCTGCAGACGTTTGGAGTGTGACCAGTTACAAGGAACTTTACCAGGATGCTTTGGATGCCGAGCGTTGGAATTTGCTGCATCCGGAACAGCCCGAACGTCAGAGTTGGTTACAAGCCGCTCTGGCTGAGACCGAAGGCCCGGTAATTGCGATTTCTGACTATTGCAAAGTGCTTGCACTTTCTTTGGCCAAATGGGTTCCCCAAGGTTTGATTGCATTGGGTACCGATGGCTTTGGCCGCAGCGAAGGCCGTACTGATTTGCGTCGCTTTTTTGAGGTTGATGCTGAACATACCACTTGGACTGCTTTAAGCCATTTGGTTCGCGCTGGAAAACTGGATGCAAGCCTGCTTAAAGAGGCGCGATCTGCCTTGCGGATTGATCCAGAAAAACCCAATCCAATGAGCGTTTAAGGAGGCTGCCATGAAACGTGAAATTTTTGTGCCCAAATTGGGCGATAATGTAGCTGCAGCCGAAATTACCCAGGTTTTGGTGGCTGTGGGTGATCGCATTGCGGTGGATCAGCCTTTGATTGAATTGGAGTCTGACAAGGCTTCGGTTGAGATTCCTTCTCCTGCGGCTGGGGTGGTGCAGTCTTTGGCTGTCAAAGAAGGTGACAGTCTGCAAGAGGGCAGTTTGATTCTCGTGCTTGAGGAAACAGGCGCATCAGAGCCTGTTGAGGTACCTGTGGAAAAGCCTGTGGAAAAACAGTCTGAAAAGGTTCCTGATCCGGTTGTGGCTGTCGCCCCAGCTTCAGGTGCTTTTGAAATGCGCATCCCCAAGCTGGGAGACAATGTGGCTGCAGCTGAAATCACCCAATTGCTGGTGGCTGTTGGCGATATGCTTGAAAAGGATCAAGCGGTTTTGGAGTTGGAGTCTGACAAGGCTTCGGTTGAAATTCCTGCTCCTGTGGCTGGGGTAGTGAAATCCTTGGCTGTCAAACCAGGGGATAGCGTGAAAGAAGGCGATTTGGTCTTGGTTCTGGAGAGCTCTGCAGGGGCCACGGTTCCGCAGCCTGTTGCCCAAGCAGCTCCTGCTCAGGCTCCTGCTTCTGTGCCCGCTGCTCCTGTGGTCCCCGTGGCCGGGGTTGCCAAACCAGTGCCTGAACCCTTGGCCCCTTCTGAGAATCCGATTCCGGCAGCTCCTTCTGTGCGCCTTTTTGCACGTGAATTGGGGGTTGATCTTCGCCAGGTTAAGGGCAGTGGTCCACGGGGTCGGATTTCGAAAGAGGATGTCAAACTGTGGGTGAAAGCTGCGCTCAAAACAGGGCCTGCTGCACCACTTGGCAGCGCTGTCAGTTTGAGTGTGCCTGATTTGCCCGACTTCAGCCAATGGGGTGGGGTGCACACCGAAAAACTTACGCCTGTGCGCCGTGCGACAGCGGCGCAAATGCACCGGGCCTGGAGCCAGATTCCCCATGTCACGCAGTTTGATCAGGCCGATATCACCGAAGTTGAAACCTTCCGCAAGGCCCGTGCCAAGCAGGTTGAAGCCGCCGGTGGCAAACTGACGGTGACGGCCATTCTGCTCAAGCTTTGTGGTCTGGCGCTGAAGCGGTTCCCCAAATTTAATGCCAGTCTGGATCTGAAAAATGATCAGCTGATTTACAAAGAATATGTCAATATTGGCGTGGCAGTGGATACGCCCCGTGGCTTGCTCGTTCCCGTGATCCGCGCTGTGGATCGCAAGGGGGTAACCGGTCTTTCGGTGGAATTGGGTGAGATTGCCAAAAAAGCCCGCGATCGCAAATTGGGCAGTGAAGATTTGCAGGGAGCGGGTTTCAGTATTTCCAATCTGGGTGGGGTGGGAACCACCTATTTCACCCCGATTGTAAATTGGCCTGAGGTGGCGATTTTGGGTGTGGGCCGGGCGCAAACCCAGCCTGTCTGGCGTGATGGACAATTTGTACCCCGTCAGATCATGCCGCTTTCGTTGTCCTATGACCACCGTGTCATTGATGGTGCTGAGGCAGCGCGCTTTCTGCGCTTTTTGGCTGAAGCGCTTGAATCCCCGCTGATGCTCTTGATGGAAGGAGATCTTTAAAACGTATGAATCATGAATCGTATCAGGTGATTGTTCTGGGCGGTGGCCCAGGTGGTTATGCAGCAGCCTTTATGGCTGCTGATCTGGGCTTGAAAGTGGCCCTGGTTGAAAAACGGGTCAATCCCGGTGGGGTTTGCCTGTTTGAAGGCTGTATCCCTTCCAAAGCCTTTCTACATGCTGCCGAATTGATCAATGAAAGCAAGCATGCTGCCAGTTTTGGTTTGGAATTTGCGCCCCCCAAAATCGATATCGACAAACTGCGGGCCTGGAAAGATACCAAGGTGGTAAAAGGGCTGACTGGCGGCTTGGGCCAATTGGCCAAGGCCCGCAAGGTGCAGTTTATCCAGGGCACGGGCACGATTCAGGATACCCATCATCTGCAGGTAGAAACAGCCAATGGCCAGCAAACTTTGCATTTTGAACATCTGATTGTGGCGACGGGTTCCAGCCCGATTGTCTTGCCCTTTTTGCCCAAATCTCCACGGGTGATGGATTCGACAGCTGCGCTTGAATTGCCCGATATTCCTGAGCGCCTGCTGGTACTGGGTGGCGGCTATATTGGGCTCGAAATGGCGACTGTTTATGCGGCCTTGGGTTCAAAAGTAACCGTGGTTGAAATGCTGGATTCTCTCTTGGCAGGAGCCGACCCTGATCTGGTCAAACCTTTGCACAAACGGATTGAAAAACAATTGGCTGCCATTTTGCTGAAAACCAAAGTCACAGGCGCCAAAGAACAGGGTGAAGAACTGGTGGTCAGCTTTGAAGGGCCTGATGGCAAAGCCTTTGAACAGACCTTTGATCGGATTTTGGTTTCCGTGGGCCGCCGTCCCAATGGCAAAGGCATTGGGCTTGAGAATACCAAAATTGAACTCGATCAGCAGGGCTTTATTCCTGTTAATCCCCAGCGCCAGACTGTAGAGCCTTCGATCTATGCGATTGGTGACGTTGCTGGGCAACCTATGCTGGCCCACAAGGCCTCTCATGAGGGCCGTGTCGCGGTAGAGGCGATTGCTGGGCACAAGGTGGCCTTTGAACCCTATGCGATTCCGGCCGTGGTCTTTACCGATCCTGAGGTCGCTTGGTGTGGTCTGACTGAACGTGAAGCCGAGGCCCAGGGCCGTAAGGTAGAAGTAGCCAAGTTTCCATGGGCAGCTTCTGGCCGTGCTTTGACCCTGGATCGTACCGAAGGTTTGACCAAATTGATCATTGATCCTGAAACCGAGCGTGTTTTGGGGGTGGGTATTGTCGGCAAAGGGGCGGGTGAACTGATCGCGGAAGCCACGCTGGCGGTTGAAATGGCTGCTTTGGCGACGGATCTCAAACTCACGATCCATGCGCATCCCACGCTTTCTGAAACCGTGATGGAAGCCGCCGAAATGTTCTTTGGCCAGAGCACACATATTTACAAGCCCAAACGCAGTAAATAGTTTGGTTTTTACAAGCAGCCACAAAGCCCTCTCCAATGAAGGGCTTTGTGGCTGCTTCTTCTTTGGAGTTGTTCAAACGAAGGGTTGATTTGTTGTTTGAACTATTGCTGCGTTCACTTACCTAGAGATTCATAAATATAACAAAAAAATTCAGTAGTATTGAATTTAAAGAAAAGTAATTTGATCTTTAAACTTTAAATACATCAGTTTATGCGAAGAAATAATTCTTCTTAATGTCCAAAGCATTTTTTTGTATTTTTTTTTCTGAATACATTTGATTAATGCGCTGAATTCACATTTGAAGGGTTTTAGAACTAAAAGAAACGCAAATATATTATTTTTAGGAATGAGATTTAAGTATCCCCAGGTCTTTAATTCTTTAGCTAAAAGTAAATACAATAGTTTTTGATCCTGGAGACTAAATTCACTTTGCCAAGAATCAGAAAGTGGGTGTTGGATTTGGAATCCTTGAACCTTCTGATAGGCTGAGCGATCTCCCCAGTACTGAAGTCCATTAAAAGTACTCTCCAATAAACATGAATCCCATTGAATTTTTAGCCATTGGCTCAACTCTTTCATGGTTTCTTCTGGTTGTGCATGAAGTGTTTCAAGTTGTACGGATTTGATTTCAAGTTTGGGGTTGTATTTGGGTAAATCGTTCCAACCCATCAGCAGATGACGAAGCAGATAATAAAATTGCTCAGAGATTATAGCCTCTCCCATATCATAATCAGGTTGTGCAGGTCGATAACGTCCAATACGTGACTCCTGAATATGCATGCGTAAATGGGAAAAAAAACCACGGATGGGATCTCTGACGGTTCCAAGTATCTTTGCATTGGGAAAGTCTTCCAATGCACTCTTCATCACTTGATTCATATCCGGAACATGTTTGGGAAAAATAATCAGATGTTTTTTTGTAATATCATGTCCTTGGGCCAGTTCATAAGCCATATGAACGAGAATAAATACTTGACGACGGCTAATAGAGAGGGGCTGCTTCTGTTGTCTTAACAAATATTTAAATTGTTGTTGAAACTCTGTTTTGGAGACTTCAATTTTTTGATCTTGATTTTTTCCCAAGTGTTCTAAATTACACCAAGTGGGATCTGGGATACTCCAAAAAAGATGGGGATACTTGTTACAGAAGGCATCCAAAACTTGGTTCCAACTTTTTTCATCCTGTTTTCCCGTATAGGTTTCTCCCCATTCTTCCCAATCTAAATGATAGGAGGATAGAGTTGTTGCCGGTGTGCTGAATACTTCAGGGTGGTTATCTAAAAGACTTTGTAAAAAAACACTGCCACTGCGCCCCCAATAGATGATAAAAACAATATCTGGGTTGAATAGGTCTGGTTTATTTTCTTTCAATGACATGTCTAAGTTTCCGTTGCATCAACTTGATTTGAAAAAATTATCACTTACCAATGTCAGAAGAACGTTTTAATCTGAATTTTAATTTTTTATTACTCATCGCCCAAACAAATTCCAATATCCCGTGCTGAGATAATCGAGTCACAATCCAAGGGCACCTGTTTCATGCGAGAGAGCGCGTCTTCAAGGTGTACATATTTGACCGTGGGGGGATCGAGGGCGATCATATGGCCAAATTTTTCCTCTTCAACAGCCCGTACAGCTGCGGCCCCAAAACGGGTAGCCACCAGGCGGTCAAAGGTTGTGGGCGAGCCACCCCGTTGAAGATGTCCCAGAACCACATAGCGGGTATCAACGCCTGTGCGTTCTTTGATCTGACGGGCGACTTGTTCGCCCAGCCCCCCGAGCAGAACTTCCTGTCGGCCTTCTATAGCTGCCCCTTTCACGCTTAATCCACCACCTTTGGGAGCTGCGCCTTCTGCGACCACCACAATGCCATAGTCTTTTTTCTGCAGGCGGCCTTCCATCAGGTGGCGACAGACAATCTCCATATCATAGGGAATTTCTGGGATCAGAATGGCATCTGCTGCACCGCTGATACCAGCATTGAGAGCGATCCAGCCGGCATAGCGGCCCATCAGTTCAACCACCATCACGCGGTCATGGGCTTTGGCGGTGGTGTGCAGTTTATCAATCGCTTCGGTGGCTGTTGTGACAGCTGTATCAAAACCAAAGGTCACGACGGTGGATGACAGGTCATTGTCAATGGTTTTGGGTACACCAATGACGGGGAGACCTTTTTGGAAAAGTTTATAGGCAATCGCCAGACTGCCATCTCCCCCGACTGTGATCAGGGCATTGAAGTTGAGACGTTTGAAATTATCCACGATTCGATCGCTGATATCGCGCATTTCGGTCTCACCGGCGGCATTGGTGACGGGCATTTCAAAGGGGTTGCCTTTATTGGTGGTGCCGATGATGGTTCCACCCAGGGGTAAAATATCGCGCACCAAGGCAGGTGTTAAATGCGTGATTTCTTCGGTATCAATCAAGCCGCGATAGCCATCGTGTATGCCGTAAACTTCCCAGCCCCGGTTATAGGCGCTGAGCACTACAGCCCGAATCACGCCATTCAAGCCAGGAGCATCTCCTCCACCGGTATTGATGGCAAGGCGTTTGGTTTGTCTGTAAGCCATGGTTATTACCCCCTTTTAGGCAGTGTTTGACAGAGCATAGCAGATTTTTGGGTCTGTGGCATTGAAACAGATCAGATTTGTGATTCAGCACAGAAAAGGTGACACTCCCAATACCCATTCGGGCACAATGTCCCCTAAAGGGGATGATAATTACAGAACCTTGTTTAAATGTTATTTTGTTGTCGTATATTTGATTTATTATCATAAATTCGACATGTTATGATGTGAGCGACGAAGGCAAGTTTTAGGATTTCTTTTTAAATTGAATGAAAATCAAGATTAAATGGGTATGAACCCCGTGAAAGAAAAACAGAAGCAATTACTAGATGAATCTTCTTTGACCCGTTTGTTAGAGTTGGGTGGAAAACCTCTTTTGATGCGAATGATTGCTGTTTTTCTCGAAAAAAGCCCAGAGAATGCTGAAAAAATTCACCAGTGTGCTCAGCGTCAAGATTTTGAGTGCATTAAAGCAGCTGCTCATATTTTAAAAACCCAAGCCGTCTATTTAGGCGCGATGGAATTGCACCGGCTATCGAGTCAATTGGAGATTTTGGCAAAGCAGCATCAATTGGATGAAATAGAAAAACTGATAGAAGAATGGAACAGCACTTATCAAGCTGTTTATGCAGCCTTGGAAGCACGTCAGAAAGTATTGGGTTGCGTATGAAAAAAATTGCTATTGTTGAGGACAATCTCGATAACCGTTTAATTTTAAATGCAATGATTGGCCATTTATACGCATTGAGTGAGTATGAAAATGGTCCAGATGTTTTAGCGGCCCTGCCAGAATTGAAGCCCGATCTGGTTTTGTTGGATATTTCGCTGCCCGGTATGGATGGCACAGAGGTTTTAACGCAGATTAAAAATCAACCTCAATTTCAAAGGCTTCCCGTGATCGCTTTAACTGCACATGCCATGTCAGGTGATAGGGAGCGTTTTCTCGCTTTGGGGTTTGATGCCTATTTCTCGAAACCTATTTTAGATGAGCATGATTTAATTCAGCTTATTGATTCACTGTTGGCAATGACCTGCAAAGAACATTCTTCTACAAATGTTTCGGGAGAATGATTTGATTGAAGCAAGACTTTTAGGTTATTTCTGAGTCTATGAACGATGTCCTGACTTCAAATGGTGAGAAAAAAGACGATCTCCAGTTTTTATTGACGCTAGATTCAGGCTTTAAAATTTTGGCCTGTCAGGGAAGTGAAGATTTAAAACCCGCTTTTCAAGACAACTGTTCCGGACACTCACTTTTAGATTTTATTGAACCTGAGGATCGCGCCCAGCTCTCTACTTTTTTGAATACTTCTCCCAAAATTTTGCAAAAATCATCTGTCTTGCGTTTGTCCCACCCCCCCTGTTCTTATCTTCATGAGAGGGATTTTTTTCCTGTGCTTGATCAGCGACAGAAGGCCTCTTTTACCTGTTTGAGTGAAGCGCAGGGTGAACAGATGCTTCTGATGCAGTACCAAAGTTTTGGCACAGAGCAATTCTTAACCCTCGCGCAGAATCTTGCAGACTTTGGGATTTGGTTCTGGAATATAAAAACCCAGGAAGTGAGCTGCTCGCCTCATATTCATCGGATTTTGGGGCGTTCTCCTGAAGAACAGATTGACTATACCACCTATATGCAGTCTATTTACCCCGAAGATTTTTTCTGGGTTCAGCAGGCAATTGAAAGAGCAAAACAAACGGGTAAATTAGAGATGAGACACCGGATTGTTTGTCCTTCTGGTGAAATACGTTATCTTCATTGCCAGGCTGAAGTGGAGTTCTTAGCGGGGGAGCCGCAATGTTTATTTGGGGTTGTACATGATTTAACTGCAGATCATTATCGAGAAGAAGCTTATATCAGTCTGGCTGAACGTCTGAAGACTATTTTTCAATACAGTACGGTAGGTATTGTTTATGGGGATAAACAGGGCAATATTTTGGAGTGTAACCCTTATTTTGAAGATTTAATGGGGTATTCTAAAGCTGAGTTGATGCAGATGAATTTTGCTGATTTTACCTATCCTGAAGATTTAGCTCAGGAATTGATTTATTTCCAGGAAATTTTGGCTGGCAAACGCGATAGCTATCATCTGGAGAAACGCTACCGAATTGCCAGTGGAGACTTGGTTTGGGTCGCCCTTTCGGTGAGCACAGTCCGGGATCGCCTGGGGCAAATTGAAAACTTAATTGGCATTGTGCAGGATATTCAAGCCCGTAAGATGGCTGAAAATGAATTGCAGAGAAGCCTGGAAAAGAATCAATTGGTTATCGATGGCAGTTCTGCAGGTATTTGGGAGTGGGAACAGCATGATTCCGGCGGAGTCGAGTGGTGGTCTGATCTCTATTACCAGATGCTGGGGTACGCGCCTCAGTCTTTTGAGGTTTCAACCGATCAATTTCAGAAATTATTGCATCCTGAAGATCGTGAGCGGGTCAATGCATTGGTCTTCAAACACCTGACAGAACGTACTCCCTATAAAACGAAAATCAGGATGCAAACCCAGTCTGGAAAGTATAAATGGCTTTTGGTTTCTGGGCAGGCCCAGTGGAATGCAGACGGGCAACCGACCATGATGGTGGGATCCGTGATTGATATCGATGAATTGATTCAAAAAGAAACCCTTTTATACGAGCGGGAAGAGCAGTTTAACAGGCTTTTTCAATTGGCTCCTGTTGCAACTGCGATTCTGTCTCCCGAAGCTCGGCCATTGATGGTGAATCCTGCTTTTACCGAGATGTTGGGGTATGGAGATCAGGAGATTCAATGCCTGAGTTTTCATGAGATGGTATTGCCTGAATCTCGGCTTGAACTTCAGGATTTACTCGAAAAAATGTGTTTGCAGGAATTTTCTGTAACCAGTACGGAGTTTGGCTTCTCACATCAAATGGGGGACGTGATCTGGGGGTTGTTGAAAATAGGTTTGGTCAAGAATCAGCAGGGAACCCCCAGTTATTTTATTGTTCAAATTCAAAATATCAGCGAACGCAAGGCCATGGAGGATCGTCTGAAGGCCAGTGAAGAGCGTTTACATCTGGCGCTTCAGGGCTCGGAAGATGGCCTCTGGGATTGGGATTTAACCACCAATCAAGTTTATTATTCACCTCGTTGGCTGAGTATGCTGGGATATGAAGAAGAGGAATTGCCTGCAACCTTAGATACTTGGGCAGGTTTGGTCAAACCTCAGGATCGTGAAAGAACTTTGGCGGAAGTGAACAAGATTATTCGCTACGAAAAAGATATCCTTGAAATGGAATTTGAAATGCGCCACAAACAGGGACATTGGGTGCCGATTCTTTCGCGCGGCATGATGGTAGGGCGAGATGATCAGAACCATGCTTACCGTATGGTGGGCACGCATGTCAATCTTACGGGGATGAAACAAAAAGAGCGGGAACTTCAGGAAAGTAGGCATCAACTTGAAGCGATTTTAACCTCCTTGGATGATATTCTTTTTCTTTTTGATCTGGAAGGACATTTTCTCAATTGCTGGGTGAGAGATGAAGCGATGCTGTTTCTGCCGCGCGAAGAATTTATGGGCAAACGCATGGAGGATGTTCTTCCTCCAGAATTTGTGAATCATTTTTTTCCCCTGTTGAAAAAAGCTTTTGAAACGGGGGAGAGTCAATATCTGGAGTATCCTTCATTGGTCAACCAGGATTGGTATTCGGTGACTTTTCATGCGCTTTCAGAGGCTGGGCAGGTAACTGCTTTGATTCAGAATATTACAGAGCGCAAACAGGTCAAATTGGAATTAGAGCGTCAGACCCAGGTTTTGGAAGCTCTGCATGAAATTGCAACGCATAAATCGTTTGTTTTATCTGAACGTGTGCAGGCTTTGTTGGAATTGGGAATGGACTTCTTTGGTATGGATCTGGCCTTGGTAACGGAGGTACATGGAAAAGACTGCCATGTGGTTTACAGTGCGAGTTTACCCAGTGAAAAACCGATTCCGCCGGGTACGGTGATTCAATTGAAAGAGACGCTCTGTCATCGGGTTTTCAGTCAGGAGCAAGTACTCTTTTTTTCTGAAATGAGCAAGACGGATTTGCATTTGCACCCCAGTCATGTTTATTTTGGTTTGGAAGCATATATTGGCGCGCCATTGAAAGTTGGCAGCAAATATTATGGCACGTTGAGTTTTTCCAGCCGTACAACCTCGCCTGATCTTCGGCCCAAGGATATCCATTTGATCAGCTTGTTTTCGCGTTGGTTGGAGCATGAATTGACCCAGGCCAAAACGCTTTTGGCTTTAGACAATGCCAAAGCGTTGGCAGAAAAGGCCAATCAGACCAAAAGCCAGTTTTTGGCGAATATGAGCCATGAGCTTAGAACGCCTTTAAATGCCATGATTGGTTTCAGCCGTCTTTTGCTTAAAAATCAAAGTACTCGGTTTTCAGAACAAGAAGTGCTTTTTCTGAGCCGGATTCACGAGAACAGCTTACATTTATTGGAATTGATCAATGATATTCTCGATTTGTCTAAAGTAGAAGCTGGAAAAATGGAGGTTTACCTGGAGTCTGTTGCTGTTTTGCAACTTGTGTATGACTTGATTGCTCAATTTGAGCCCGAGTGTTCACAAAAAGGAATTGTTTTGGCTGCAGAAATGCCGAGTTATGTCGCTCCTTTAAGAACAGATCTTTTGAAGCTCAAGCAAATTCTGATTAATTTGCTCAGCAATGCGATTAAATTTACGCTTCAAGGGAGCGTGACACTGCGTTTGCATACGAATGAGTGGGGTGAAGCCTGTTGGCTTGAAGTGAAAGATACAGGCATTGGCATTACGCAGGAAAACCAGGACAAAATCTTTGAAGCCTTTACCCAGATCAGTGAGTCCTATGCACGGGGTTATGAAGGAACAGGTCTGGGTTTGGCGATTATACAGTCTTTCTGTCAATTGCTGGGGTACCAGATTTCAGTGCAGAGTCAGCCTCAGCAGGGCAGTGTTTTCAAGCTGCATTTTAAGCCTGATTAAATCAGCGAGGCCATTTCTTGTCTAATCTGCTTGGTTTGATGTCGGAATCCGTTAGAATGGTATAGCCTGAATTTTTGAGGAGTATAAGATGATTACCTTTGGATTAAACTATGATGTAAAAGCCGAACACGTGGATGAATTTGTTGGCATTGCGAAAAAGGCTTTGGAGCTGATCAATACCCTAGAAGGGCATGTGAAGACGGTGCTGTATAGCAATGTTGAAAAGCCCAATTCTTTTATGATTTATTCTGAATGGGAAAGTGATGAGCCTTTCCGTAATTTTATGCGTTCAGATGCTTTCAAACAGGTTCAGACCATGTCGGTGGATATGCTTGAGAACCGCCCCAAACACTCACTTTATGAATCCCGTAAGATGTCCTAACTGATTTGGCTGGGCCCGTTTGGCCTGGGCATGGATTGAGGCTTTGAATGTCTGCATTTTGAAGCGTTTGAAACGGATTAATCGAGCCAAACCTTTAAGTTGCTTTTTTTGTCTTCGATCTCGAAAAGAGTGCCCGGGCAGAACCCTCCTTGAATCGCTTGGGCTTGCAGAGCTGAGAGATCGATCTTTTTTTCGTCAAGCAGGGGTTTGATTTCGTCGGGCACCAATTCAACCAGTTCTGAGGCCATGCAGGCTTGAAATTTCATCAAGACCTTGGTTTCCCCGCCCCGCTTGAGGCGGATGCATAGATTTTGGGCTGCCCCGTCTTTTGTCAGGGTTTCTGTTTTAACGGTTTTCATTTCAGGGCTTTGCGTCATTCGTTTCGGAACCGTTTGTTCAAAGAATGCCTGCCATGAAATTTCAATATCTAAGGCCTTCAGATATTGCAGGAGACCCTGGTAGCTTCTGATAAAAAAGAGCAAGCTGGCAGGGCCTGCAAAACGAAAATTCCAGCGATCGTCGCCTAAAATTTCAGTAACACCTTCGCCCAGTTTCCAGGCTCTCAGATCAAAGGGTTTTGCAGTTAGAAAGGGCGCGAATAAGTGTTTACAAAGCGGTTCTAGCTTAAGACGCATGGGGCCGAGAAAGTCTTCTTTAAAGCCCATTGCGAGAAAATGCTCGAAGATTTGGGACGGATGTGTTGAGCCTTGAATAAACTCCCAGATCAAGATTTGGAAATGTTGAACAAACAGTGGATTCAGTTTTTTTACACAACCAAAATCCAATAGGCCCAGTACGGGTTGCTGATTTTCGAGCCGAAAGCGGTAATTGCCGGGATGTGGGTCACTGTGCAGGCGATGCCATTGAAAGCAGCTGTTTAAAAAGAAGTTGAGAATCTGTTCTGCCAATTGTTTCCGTTGAAGCCCAGACCAGTTTTTGACGTGCTCAAAAGGGTTTCCCTCCAACCAACTCATGGTAAGTATTTGTTGATTGGACAAAGAGGGGATTGAAACAGGCAGTTCATATTCGGGCCGATTTTGGAGCGCTTGATAAAATTCCTGTTGCATTTCAGCTTCGTGAAGATAATCCAGTTCGAGCATGAGCATGTCATGCATTTCCTTTTGATAGGCTTCCAGATCAAACCCTTTTTTCATGCCTCCCACAGGTGCGCTGAGCCATCCCAATGCTTTTAAGTCAGTTTCGAGTATTGTGTGCATACCAGGATATTGCACTTTGACAGCCACTTTCCGGCCATTGTGTAATCTGGCCGCATGTACTTGTCCCAGGGAGGCTGAAATACCAGTAGGATCCAGCCAGGCGAAGAGTTCCTCTGGCTCTTTACCAAAATGAGATTTGATTTCGGCTTTGATTTCTTCGAGCGGGAGTGTCGTGGGGTATTCAGTCAAAGGGGTAAAAGCCTGTTCGGTGGAGGTCAACTCATTCAATGAAAGAATTTGAGCCATTTTTTGAGGCAATCCGTGCAAATGCCCCAAGCGTTCGATCAGATGCTCTCTCATTTTTGCTTCATGCATGCCGTGGCGGCGGGCTTGTAAAAGGACCATATCTTTGGCCAGACCCGTCAATTGCAGAGAGCGTTTCAGGCCTGAAAGATCCATCTTAGCCCTGCTCCTTAGTGTGTAAGTCATATTGAAAATAATGACCATAACAGCCTGCACAGTAAGTGTGTGAGGTTTTTTCAGGCGTTTGGCGAACCCAGTCGCTGACCCAGTCCCAGCGCTCGGTGGCCTGCTGGTTTCGAACCCGTCTGCAGACGGCACATTGGTGCAGAAGGCCGTTCGGATCCCGATACGCCTGGTGCAGGGGGCGATGAGCCTTGTCTTTATGTTTTTGTGATAAATGACTTGAATGGATGAGCAAAAGCCCTTCCCTTTTTCCCAAAGGATAAACAAATTGAATCAATTCTCGGCAGATTTCAGGGCTAGAGCATTCGTAGCTGTGCTGCCAGAGGGTTCCTGATTCAAGGCAGGTCTGATAGTGACTTTGATAAAAGATCTTCAATTCTTTTGGTATGGCCTCAAAAATTGAACGACCCAGCCCCCAGGTTTCAGAAATCTGAGGTTCACCCTTGTTTTCTGCGGCAAATCTGAACCAACCGGGGTTCAGATAGGCCAAGCTGAAATCTGGCCACAGGCCATAGATCGTATTTTCGGTTGTGTTTAAACTCTGTTTCGGATGGAAGCGCAAGAGTCTGGCAAAGTGAGGGTCTAACTTTTCCATGATCGAACCTGAAAAACAAACTTGAATTTTATTGTATCAAAAGGGAAGGTGTAAAAGATACCTCGGATTTTTTATAAAAAATCCGATTGAATCTCTTGCTGTTTTCTTAAACTTAATTTAATATGAATATTACGAACTCCGAGTGAGCTTAAACAAAGCGTCACGCAGGGCCGGGTGTAAGTCCCGGTCGGAAGTCCAAG